>JBEKXM010000299.1:0-10915 GCA_049512115.1 Tepidisphaeraceae bacterium
AAAAGGGTGGGTTCGGCAAAAAATTATGAGGGCACCCGCCGAAGAGGGCGTCGCGGGCCGCGCGCGAAACCGGGCGCGTCCGGCGGATATGCTGCCGGCGTTGGCGGCGGCGATTGTCTGCACCGCGTTGATCGCGGAGGCGATCCTCACCGCGGTCCACGGCCGCTCGAACGGCGATCTCATGGTGAGCGTTGTTCCGATCCTTGGCGCGGTCTTTTTGTCGATTCCGACGGGACAGGCGTGGTGGGTCGTGGTTCAAAACCTGAGAAGGTCATTGATTGCGCGCGTCTGATCAGCCGCGTCATGCCAAATCTCCCTCAATCTCTTCCAATGTCCGTCCCTTGGTTTCGGGCAATTTGTTCCAGATGAAAATGAAACCCAGGACGCAGATGGCGGCGTAAAGCCAGAAGGTGCCGGCTGCGCCGAGTTTGCAGTTTAGGAGCGGGAACGTGTAGGTCAGAATAAAGCACGCCAGCCACAGCGCGGCCACGGCGATCGCCATGGCGGCGCCGCGAATGCGATTGGGAAAGATTTCCGAGATGACCACCCAAGTCACGGGCGCAAGCGACATCGAATAACAGGAGATGGCGGCAAGCACGAGGAGCAGGACCGGCAAGCCCTTTACGCCATCGTGATAGCAGAAACCGATCGTGGCGTAGATGAGGGCCAGACCGGCGGCGCCGAGGAGCATGAGCGGGCGACGGCCGCCGCGATCCACGACGCCCAGGGCGACGAACGTGAACGCTAGGTTGACGGAACCGGTCCAGGCGATGTTCTTGAGCACGGTGGAAATGTCATACCCGGCGGTTTTGAAAATCTCCTCGGCGTAATTGAAAATGACGTTGATCCCGCACCATTGCTGGAAGACCGCCAGCACGATGCCCAGCAGCAAGACTCTTCTGAGTTTCGGCTGGAACAATTGGCGAAAGTCAACCGAATCCGTTTCGTTCACCAGGGTGGCCTCGATTTCGTTGAGCGCGTTGGCGGCGTAAATTTCGCCGCCGACGTTTTGCAGCACGGCGCGTGCTCCTTCGGGTTTTCCATTTCTCGCCAACCAGCGTGGGCTTTCCGGAACAAAAAACATTCCGATAAAGAATAACGCCGAGGGAATGGCGGTAAGCGCGAACATCCAGCGCCAGCCGTAATGGCCGAACCAGGAATTTACAATGAACTCGTCGGTCGCGTGAGGCGGAAGGTTGCGGACGAGATACCAGTTGACCAGTTGCGCCGCCAGCACGCCGATGACGATGGTGAGTTGATTGATCGAGACGAGCTTGCCGCGCATCTGCGCCGGGGCGATCTCGGCGATGTACATGGGAGAGAGGTTGGAGGCGAGGCCGATGGCGACGCCGCCGAGCATTCGCCACGCGATGAAGATCGCGAACACAGGCGCCAGCGCGTTGCCGATGGACGTGACGGCGAACAGGAGCGCGGACAGAATCAATAATCGTTTGCGTCCGAACCTGTCGCTCAACGAGCCGGCGAGGAGCGCGCCGGCGAGGCAGCCGATGAGAGCGCAACTGTTCGCCCAGCCGGATTGGGCGGCGTTGGTGAGATGGAAATACCTTTCGAAAAACGGTTTGGCGCCGCCGATCACGACCCAGTCGTAGCCGAACAGGAGCCCGCCCAACGCGGCGACGACGGTGATGAGCCAAATGTAGGCAAAACGGTATTCGGCCTTGAGGTTCGAGGATTCGTTGGAGGTCGCCGCGATCACGATTTGCCTTTGCGTGGAGAGCATTCTGGGAGCAAGTCCGCCGCGAGGGCGTGATTCGGGTCGCGTCGCAAGACGGTTTGCAGAAGCGTTTTCGCCCTTGATTTGTGGCCGAGGCCGAGGCATGCCTGCGCTTGCAGGAACAGCGCCGTCGTCCGCTGACGGAACTGGAGGTCATCGTCGAAAAGCACCATCGTCGGGAGTGAGGTGGCAAAGTAATCAATCTTCGCGGGCGACTTTTGAAGTTGCCGCGCATAGGCGAACAATTGGCGCAGAAGCTGGTTTGATTTCGTCCTGGAGCCGAGCCGTCTGAAGGACAAGGCGGAATAGTAAGTCATTTCGCTGAAGGCGCGGACGCTCATCGCCTGAAAATCGCCCTTGAAGTTTGCGGCGGCGAGCCAGTGCCGTTTGGCCTTGGCGCGTTGGCCGAGCAAGTGGTTTGCAACTCCGGCCCAAAAATGGGCGTCGCTCTGATTGGCGAGGAGATGCCTGGCCTCGGAAAGATTATGGGGCGCCGCGAGCGCGTTTTCAAAATGATGCGCCGCACGGGGGTAGTCGCGATGGACGAGCGCCTGGCGACCGAGGGCAAGCTGGGTGCGGACGTGCTGTGCGAGCGGCCCGCCTTCGCCGCCCTCCCAGGGTTGAAACTTGCGCCCGGCGAGCAATTGGCCGGCCTCGACGGTCCGGCCGGTTTGATTGAGCAAAGCGCACAGCTCGACGGTCAGGTCGTCGCGCTGGCTGACGAGGGTGGGATGTTTTTCCAGTTCCCGCAAGCGCTTCGCCGGTTTTTCGCCGAGCCGTTTCCAAAGCTGGTCGCGTTCGAAAAGCAGGCGTGCGTCGCGAGGCTCGGCGTTGAAGGCGCGGTCGTAGGCTGCACGGGCTTTCGCGGGATGTTTGTGGATGTTGAAGTAGCCGATGCCGAGATTGCGCCAGACAACGGAGAAACGGGAGTCCAGGCGCGCGGATTGCTCCCAGAACTTGATGGCTTCGCGGTGGCGCCGGCGGTCGTAGAGCAAGTTGCCAAGGTAGTACGGCGCGAGGGCGTCGTTCGGGTTGGCACGGATTGCGGATTCGAGAATAGCGAATTCTTCAAGGCGGGACGGGAAGCAGTAATCCGGCGGCAGGGCGGCGGCCCGCCTAAAATGCTTCAACGCGGATCGGCGATCGCCACAGTGCTGGCAGAGCCAGCCGAGCGTGTATTGGACGAGTGGAGCGGCGCCCAGATTTTGGGTCGGCGGATCACCGTCGCGGGAGGACGCCGATTTGAGGAGGGCGATTGCCAATTCGCAAAATCCGGCGCGGGCAAGGTCGTGGGCGATGTCGATTCTGACCTGCAAATCGGAATGCAGATTTTGCCGGTTCAAGAGCCTCGCCCACCAGTCCAGCGGATCCAGCGCGAGGGTCGCGCTCAAGATTGAATTGGCTTCGCCGTCGCGGTGGAGCATGCGCAACACAATGGTCATGAGATTGCGGGCGCGGGTGTTGTCGGCGTTGGAACGCAAAGAACGGTTCAAATGATCCAGCGCGCTTTGCCAGTCTGACTTTCTGCAATCGAGCTCCGCCAGGGCGTGATAACCGGCGGATTGCCAGGCTTGATTCCAGGTTGATTTGTAAAACGCCGAGTATGCCTCGGCGTCGCGGTTTTGAAAACGCAGACACAAACCGAAGTTATAATAGGCTTCGCCGTCGTAGGGATTGGCGTTACGGCGAGTCAGCCGTTCGATGGCCTTGCGGAAATGGCCCTCGGCGTCGGTGAATTCGCCGCGTCGGAGAAGCCAGAGGCCCATTGCGTTGTTGCAGCGCGAATCGAACGGATCGCGGCGCAATGCTTCGCGCCAATACAACGCGGGTGAGCGCGTGGCGTGGCGATATTGCTCAAGATGCAGACCGGTGATGAAGAGTTCGTCAGCGCTTTGGATCTGGGCCGGCGCCGGCGGCTCAGTGGCGGGAGGCGGGACTTGGCCCTTGGCGCGGGGCTTGGGGCGATAGGAGATGATCTCGCCCCCTTTGCGGTCCACGACGCGCAGCGCCAAAGCAGTTTCATCGGCCGCGCGCGACAATTTGATTTCCTTTAACAGAGGCGCGGCGGGGGAAAGATCAACCGTCCACTTCGCCAGCGTTTTGTCCCCTTCGGCGAGAACAATTGTTGCGTGGGGATATTTTGCGGTGACACAGACTCCGACGCGCGCACGTCCGTCTCGAGCTTTTAGGCTGACGGCGGCGCGCAGGTTCGCGTGTTGTGCCGGGCCGATCTTGCGGATCGGATACCAATACTGACTCCACGATTTGGTTTCGCCGGGCTGGAGGAAGCTGAAGTCCGGCTGGTTGTCGGTATAGACGCCGGCCATGATTTCGATGTAGGGGCCGTATTCATCTTTGACGTCGCGTTCGGTGAGGTTGCGATCCCAGGCGTAGCCGAAATCGTGATTGCCCCAGGTCCACTGTTTCTTACCGGGCGAGATGTGGTGGTTGGCAATGTGAACGATGCCCGCCTGGGCGGCGTAATCGTAGCCGCCGAAGAAATCTTCCCGACTGCCCATGCACATATAGGAAGTAGGGACCGGGATGTTGGCGTAAAAGGAGAGGTCGTTCGGAGCGTAATGAGGGACAGCGGATGCACGATCGGGGAGGCGTGAATGGGCGCAGTGCGGAGGAACAAACTGGCCCGGCATCTCGCCTTTCGGCACGCCGTCGCGCCCCCGGCGGCCGTAGTTCACACCGTAGTAGAAACCTTCGGCCAGCGGATACTCGCTCATCGAACGGCGCGCATGGTCGGCGACATAAAAGACGTCGGGGGGGAAGAAACTTTGATAGGCTTCATGCACGCGCGTGGCGACGTTCGCCCACCAGAGAAAAGTCTGCGTGAAAGGCGTACGGTTGTAGGCGCGCACTTTCAACTCAAGGTAACTTTTGCCTGGATGTAGGCAGACGCCGTGCATGCCTTTCATGCGGCACATCGGGTCGTGGTCGCCGCACCAGACGGTTTTGGAACCATCGGCATGCTGCTCGATCTGGAAATCCACCGGAAGAAAGGTCGCGGGGCGATGATGCTGCGGCCAGTTGAATTCGATGCCGCCGGAAATCCACGGACCGGCGAGTCCCACAAGCGCGGGCTTGATGACGTGCTGGCGGTAAATCAGGTCGTAGCCATTGGTCTTGTCCTGAAGGGCGTGGATGCGCCCGCCGATTTCAGGCAGCACGAGGGCGCGCAGAAATTCATTTTCAATGCACACGGCTTTCCATTTTCCCTTCCCGCTGCTGCCCTGATAGACGCGCTTTTCAAGGAACATCGGATTTTTGTCCGGCGGCGCGGGCAGAAACGTGGGGAGGGTGATGGTTTGGGTCGAGATGCGAACGGTCGAAGGGTTGCGCATGGAAGCGATGTCAAATCGTGATCAATATCTTTTGAATCATAAGATGTTGTCGCGCGTTTGAAATAGGGTGTGCGCCGATTCGTAAGAGCGTGGCCAAAGATTTTTGCAAGCTCGGAAGAACCCCCACCCCAACCCCCCCCCTGAGTACAAGGGGAGGGGGAAAAGGTCGGGTTCCACAAAAAATTATGGCTGCACCGCCTTCGCAATTACGTCATTTTCCGATCAGTCTGGCGACTTCCTGGCAATCCTTGTCGCCGCGGCCGCTGAGATTGACGATGACGATCTTGTCCTTGGGCAGGCTGGGGGCGAGGCGCTGGAGGTGGGCGAAGGCGTGGGCGGATTCCAACGCGGGGAGAATACCTTCGAGCTGCGCGAGCAACTGAAAGGCCGACAGTGCCTGCTCATCGGTGATGCTGACGTATTGGACGCGGCCGGTGTCTTTCCAGTAGGCGTGTTCCGGCCCGACGCCGGGATAATCCAGGCCGGCCGAGACGCTGTGAACGTCGGCGGTCTGTCCGTCTTCGTTCTGTAGGACGTAGGAGAGAGAGCCGTGGAGAACACCGGGTCGTCCGGCGCAGAGTGCGGCGGCGTGCTGGCCGAGGGCGGAGCCGCGTCCACCGGCTTCGACGCCGATGAGTTTCACGGATGAATCGGCGGCGAATGGGGCGAAGATTCCGGCGGCGTTGCTGCCACCGCCGACGCAAGCCAGGATGTAATCGGGCAACCGGGCTTCGATTTGAAGACACTGTCGCCGGGCCTCGCGGCCAATCACGGATTGGAAATCCCGGACAATCATGGGAAACGGATGGGGCCCGACGACGCTGCCGATGATGTAATGAGTGTCGGCGACGGAGCCCATCCAGTCGCGCATGGCCTGGTTGGTGGCGTCCTTCAGCGTTTTGCTGCCGCTGGTGACTTCGATGACTTTGGCGCCCATGAGGCGCATGCGAAAGACGTTGAGATTTTGACGGCGGATGTCTTCGGCGCCCATGTAGACGTCGCATTGCAAGCCGAAGAGCGCGGCGGCAGTGGCAGCGGCGACGCCGTGCTGGCCCGCACCGGTTTCGGCGATGACGCGTTTTTTTCCCATCCGAAGGGTCAAAAGGGCCTGGCCGAGAGTGTTGTTGATTTTGTGGGCGCCGGTGTGGTTCAGGTCTTCGCGCTTGAGATAGATTTTAGCGCCGCCGAAATGTTGCGTGAGCCGACGGGCAAAATAGAGGCCCGTGGGGCGGCCGACGAAATCGCGGAGGTAATCGTCGAGTTCGCGCTGAAAGCCGGAATCGGATTTGGCCTTGGCGTATTCGGCTTCGAGTTGGCGGAGGGCGGCGATGAGAGTTTCGGGGACGTAAACGCCGCCGTAGGGTCCGAAATGGCCGGTGGGATCGGGAAGGGTTGGGGCAGCGGCTACGGTCATGCGATACATGCTAAGGGAGGGCCGGCATTTTGAAAACACATATCTCAGACGTACATTCGGCGGCGCACGCATGGCTCCGGTGGACGGAGAAGCGGATTTCTGATCCGCCGGTCGTGGGTTCGAATTGTGATGTGGGCTGTGGGCAATGAATATTGTCAAGGCAACCGAACGGTTTGAAGCGTTCCTGGCGAGGCATGGGGAGATGTTGCCTGAAGATCTGGAGCTGAAACACCGGCGGATGACGGAAGGGGAATTCCCATTTTTGCGGGCGACGTTTTATCGGTGGTCGCAATTATTTCCGGTGATTTGCAGTGAATTGGCGGATGCCCCGCGCGTGCTCGGCGTCGGGGATCTGCACGTCGAGAATTTCGGAACGTGGCGGGATGACGATGGGCGGCTGGTTTGGGGGATCAATGATTTTGACGAAGCGTGCAAGCTGCCGTATCCCGCGGACCTGGTGAGATTGGCGGTGAGCGCGGCGCTGGCGGTGGAGTCGTCACGTTTGGACATGGACCCGGGCGGCGTTTGCGAGGCGATCCTTGACGGATACGTGCAGGGAATTTCAGGCGAGGGCGATCCGTTTGTCCTGGCGGAAAGGCATCACTGGCTGGGGGCGCTGGCGAGCGAAGCCCTGAAAGAGCCGGCGAAATTCTGGAACAATCTTCAGGCCCTGCCTGCGCTGAGAAAGCGCCCCCCGGCGGGCGCGATCAAGGGGATTGAAATGATGCTACCGCAGCGCAAGCTTCCGTACCGGCTGGTGCGGCGGGTGGCGGGAATGGGAAGCCTCGGCAAGCATCGGATCGTCGCGCTGGCCGAATGGCACGGATCGACGATCGCGCGGGAGGCGAAGGCGATCACGCCGTCGGCGTGGTACTGGGCGGCAAAGGGGTCAACGGACGAATTGTTTTACGAGGCGATTTTGGAGCGCGCGGTGCGATGCCGCGATCCATGGGTTGGTGTTCGGGGAAGATGGTTGATTCGGCGGCTCGCGCCGGATTGCGGACGGGTTGAACTGGCCACCCTGGTGAAATCCGTGGAGGGGAACCATCTGCTGCGCGCGATGGGCCGGGAAACGGCCAATATTCATCTCGGTTCGCCGAAGGCGATCAAAGAAATTCGCCGGGATTTGCGAAGGAGGAAGCCGGGCTGGCTACACATGGCGGCCAAGGCGATGGCGGAAGCATTGCGGGAGGATTGGAAATTGTGGAGAGAGACTTGCGGACTGAGGAAGTGAAGCCGCGGCTCAGGTATGCAGGGCGACGTGGGACCACATGCCGCCGTTGTAGTTTTCCAGGCCGCAAAGGGCGTCGAAGCGGAGGATTTCCTTGCGGAGGCCATTCAAGGAGTCGTCGGCGGTTTCGTTTTCGGTGCGGATAGCTTTCCAGGTGCTGCTGAGCTTGTCGAAGAGGACATCGAGTTGCGTGTTTTCAACCCCGCGCATCCAGAACTTGGCTTTGAAGTGTTCGATGCTGAAGTTGAGGATTTCATCCTGGGCGGCAGAGACGGTCTTTTGAATTCTGACCCGGTCATGCTCGGCGAGAGTGGGATCGGTTTCCTCGGCCAGGCGTTTGCGGGCGGACAGGACGGCCGAGAGCGAACAATAGGCGCGGGCCAGGGGGCCGCGTATGTTCATGAGGTTGGAAAATCGCCAGCTATTTTTTTGCCAGCGGTAAACGAAAAGGAAGGCAACCGAGACTTGAAGGATGGCAATGACCAGTTGAACAACGATTCCAATGATGAACATTGTGGTTGGGCTCATAGTCACCAGCGTCCAAATGAATGAGTTGGGCCGAATGCCAGTTGCGATCGACCGGGGTTGAAGATTGGGCTGCGCCAATATACCAGAGTTTCGGCGGATGACGCCAGTTTTTGGGGTGCCGGGAGAGGGACGATGTGGAATTTGACAATCGCGGATCGGCATTGTCTCATCACGAAGTCACACGCGAAGGAGATTGAAGCATGGCGCGACCCGTAACCTTGTTCACCGGCCAATGGGCCGATTTGAAATTTGAGCAGATATGCGAAAAGGCGAAAAAGTTCGGATATGACGGGCTGGAATTGGCGTGTTGGGGGGATCATTTTGACGTTCAGGCGGCGCTGGCGGAGAAGAACTATTGCAAGGAAAGGTGGGAGATTCTGGGGAGGCATGGTCTTCGCGCATTTGCGATCAGTGCGCACCTTGTCGGACAAGCGGTATGCGATCATATTGACGAGCGGCACAAGCAGATTTTGCCGCCGGAGGTGTGGGGGGATGGGGACGCCGAAGGCGTACGGAGGCGGGCGGCCAGGCGGATGATCGACACGGCCAAGGCGTGCCGGAAGTTCATTGATGCGGCACCGGTGCCGGCACCATCGCCGACGGGATTTGGCGCGGTGGTCAACGGGTTTACGGGGTCGAGCATCTGGCACAGCATTTACGCGTTTCCGCCAACGGACCAGGAATACTGGCAAAAGGGTTTTGATGATTTTGCCAAACGATGGCTGCCGATTTTGGACGCGTTCGACAAGTTGGACGTGAATTTCGCCCTGGAGGTTCATCCAACGGAGATCGCGTTTGACATTGCCAGCGCCCAGCGGGCGATCGAAGCGGTGAAGGGGCATAAGCGATTTGGATTCAATTACGATCCGTCGCATCTGGGGTATCAGGGGGTTGATTACGTGAAATTCATCCGCACGTTCGGCAAGCGGATTTATCACGTTCACATGAAGGACGCATGGTGGGGGCATGGGGATGGGACGGTGGGCGTTTTCGGGGGGCACACGACGTTCGCCGATCCGCGGCGTTACTGGGATTTCCGCAGTCTGGGCCATGGGGACGTGAATTTTGAAGAGATCATCGTGGCGTTGAACGACGTGGGATATCGGGGGCCGTTGAGCGTGGAATGGGAAGATAGCCGGATGGACCGCGAACACGGCGCGACGGAGGCGGCGGCGTTCGTGAAGCGCGTGGACTTTGCACCGTCGGCGATCGCGTTTGATGCGCAGTTTGACCAATAGGGGACTGGGCGATGAAAGTGCATCTGAGGATGTTCGCCATCTTGCGGGAGCGCAGCGGCGTTTCGGAGATGGAGCTGGAGTTGGCCGAGGGCGCGACGGTGGCGGATGCGATTGAGGAAGTGGGGAAGCGATTCGCGCCGATTGCGGGCCTACTGCCGCGGGCTTTGGCTGCGGTGAACCTTGTCTTTGCCAAGCCCGGCACTTGCCTGGATGATGGGGACGAACTGGCATTGATCCCACCGGTGAGCGGAGGGTAAAGCGGTGCATGAGCGGTCCGACGTTGTGGAATTGCGGTCTTCGGCGCTGGACGTGGCGGCGGCGGTCGCGGCGGCTGGAGATGCCGGGGCTGGGGCGATCGCGATGTTTCTGGGCACGACTCGGCCGGAAACGCGCGAGGATGGGCGGAAGCTGATGGGGCTGGAATACGAGGCATATTACGAGATGGCCGAGGCACAAATGCATCGGCTGGCGGAGGAGGCGCGGCGGCGCTGGCCCATCTGCCGATTGGTCATGCTCCATCGGATCGGTCGGGTGGACGTGGGGCAAGCGTCGGTGCTGATTGCGGTATCGACGCCGCATCGCGCCCAGGGGTTTGAGGCCTGCCGGTTTCTTATCGACCAGTTGAAGTCCGAGGCGACGATCTGGAAAAAGGAAATTTGGGGAGACGGAAGCTCGACATGGGTGGGGACGGAACGCGATTGACTTTATTGGCGGTCGCTCTACCCTTCCCACATGCTATTTCAGCTTGTGGAGACGGTGTACTGGCTGGCGCTTTCGGTGTGGTTCGGGGGGGCGATGTTCATCGGCGTGGCGGTGCAGGTGATTCACCGCACGGTGCGCGAGAACAATCCGGTGCTTCCGCACGTCCTGAGCGTCAACCTGGAAGGGCAACATTCGACGGTGCTGGCGGGAACCATCGTCGGGAATCTGATCGCGGCACTGGCCAGAATTGAATTGGCATGCGCGGCGATTCTGTTTCTGGCGATGGGATCGCAATGGTTTCTCATCGATCTGTCGGATACGTGGGTGAAGGCAACGGCGTTCGTGCGGACGGCGCTGTTTCTGGCGGCGACGGCGACAGTGGGATACGACGGCTGGGTTCTTTGGCCGAGGATCAGAAAAACGCGGCAGACGTTCATCGACAACGCGGATGATCCGGAAACGGCGAATCCCGCCAGCGAGCGGCTGGACCGGCTCCAGCAGGACAGCGAAACGCTGCTGATGATTCTGGTGTTTCTGCTGCTGGGGATCATTTTATTCAGCGGGAACATTGACCGCCCGATCACTTTCCGCAGCGGCGGCTGACTCTTCTGCCATGGCCAAGACGACGAACAAGAGACTCGAGCGGCGTCGAAGGGTTGGGGAGATTCTACCGATCCTGAAGCGGACGTATCCCAACGCCAAGTGCAGCCTGGA
>JBEKXM010000300.1:0-6002 GCA_049512115.1 Tepidisphaeraceae bacterium
GCGGCGGTGCTGGACAATCTCGCCGCGCGCGTCCCCGCCTGCGGATTGTTCCTCATGCTGCTGGACAAGGACGGGTCGGTGGTTTGGCACGATCCGCAGGCGGCGATGTTCTTCCAGCGCTACGTCCTGCCGCTCGTGCAGTACGGCGATCCCACCGATCCGGGGCTTGTGGAAAGAATCCGAAAACTCGCGGCCAATTCATCGGTCACGGTCTGGAACACGTTTCCCGGCGTGATCCTGGCGGTGTTTCCATGCGTCGAGCGGCGGCAGATCGCCGGTTTTGTGGTCCTCGCCGGCCGCAGCGTCGATTTCAATCTTGGCGAAGAAGTCCTTCGCGTGTGCAGCCGGCTGGGTCTGGACGCGGCGTGGCTGCGACAGCAGGCCGAGGAACTGATCGCCTACAACGACCAAGCCATTCAACGTCAGGCCCGGTTGGTCACCGGGATGCTCGAAGACCAGATGCGCCTGGCGGGATTGGCGTCGGAACTGAATTCCCTGTCAGGTCATTTGGCAAACGCGTACGAAGAACTGAGCCTGATTTACCAGATCAGCGGAGGCATGCGCATCAATCGTCCGGCCAACGACTTCTTCAAACAGGCCTGTCTGGACGTGTTGGAAGTGATGGGCGTGCAGGGATTGGGCGTGGCCCTGAGCGGTGAAACCCTGCCGGGCCATGAGCCGCTTCTTTACGGGGCGCTGAGTCTTCCGCCGGGGACCGTCCATCGCCTGGCCGAGCAATTGATACCAATGGTCCGCGAGCGGAAAGGTCCGTTGCTGGTCAACGACCTGGTTGCGGACAAATCGCTTGATTGGCTGGCCAAACACGTTCATCAATTGATGGCCGTGCCGCTTCAGCGGCAGGACATGGTCATGGGCTGCCTGTTCGCGCTGAACAAATCGGGCGGCGATTTCGATTCGCAGGACAGCAAGCTGCTCAACTCGATCGCCAACGAATCGGCGATCTATCTCGAAAACGCCATCCTGTTTGACGACTCGCACGGATTGATGATGGGATTGTTGCACAGTCTGACCAGCGCGGTGGACGCCAAGGACGCCTATACCTGCGGCCACAGCGAGCGTGTGGCGTTGCTGGGGCGGCAATTGTCCCTCGAAGCGGGGATGGGCGAGGCGTTCGGCGAGCGCGTGTACATGACGGGGCTGCTCCACGACGTCGGCAAGATCGGGGTTCCCGAAAGCGTGCTGCAAAAAACGGGCCGGCTTACTCCGGAGGAATTCGAACAGATGAAGAAGCATCCGGCGATCGGCGCTCGAATCCTTCAGGACATCAAACAGATCAGCGACCTGATCCCCGGAGTGCTGCATCACCACGAGCGTTTTGATGGCCGGGGATATCCGGCCGGACTGATCGGGGAAAATATTCCACTGATGGGGCGGATCATCTGCCTGGCCGATTGCTTTGACGCGATGACTTCCAACCGGACTTACCGCAAGGCGATGCCGCTGGAGGTTGCCCTTACGGAAATCCGCCGGTGCTCGGGGACGCAGTTCGATCCTTCCCTGACCGAGGCATTTTTACGGATCGGCGCCGAGAAGTTCCGGCAACTCCTGGCGGCGAACCCGGGCCGGGTCCGGCACCTGGGAGAACTGCAACAGGGACTGCGCTGTGCCTGACCGCAGCGGAGGGCAAAGCCCTGACCGCCGGAGCCGGAGGGAAAAACATGCCCATCAAGTGCGAGGAATACAGCCAGGTGTGCGTCATCGAGGTCCAGGGCGATTTCCTGGCCGACGCAGCGGGTCAATCCAAAAAATCACTCGAAGAGCACATCGAGCAGCGCCAGATCGTCGATTTCGTCGTGGACTTTCAAAAAAGCGGATTCATCGACAGCGACGGGCTGGAAGCGCTCCTCTGGATGAAACGGCGCTGCGAGGATCTGTTCGGCCGGCTCAAGCTCGTCAACCTCGATGAGAACTGCAAGAAGATTCTGGAGATCACCCGCCTGGCGCACGAGTTCGAGTGCCAGGCCGATCTCCCGACGGCATTGAAGACGATGCGGTGAGAGACTCGCCGCCGCGGTGATGGACTCATGATTGCGACGATGGAACGCAAACCTCTGGGGCAACTCCTGCTGGCCAAGGGCCTCATTCAGCAGGACCAGTTGGAGAGCGCGCTGGACGAGCAAAAGCGCAACGGACACCAGAAACTGCTGGGCGAGATGCTGGTCGAGATGCGAATCTGCACGGAAGACCAGATCGTCGAAACGCTGGCGCAGGCGTACGGGGTTCCCTACGCGCGCGTCAGCCCGAAGATTGCCGATCCCAAAGTCATTCAGGTGCTTCCGAAGGAGTTTCTCGAGAAGCATCAGACGTTGCCGCTGTATCTGGTCGAGGGGGTGCTGACGGTCGCGGTGCCGGAGCCGGCGAACGTGTTTCTGCTGGAAGAGATCGAGCGGCTGAGCGGGTACCAGGTGCAGGTGGTGGCGGCGACGGCGCGCGACATCAAGAGCACGCTTCAGGCGTATCTGCCCACCGACAAGGTGTTCGTCATCGACGACATCATCGAGGAGGTGGAGCCGGAGGAATTCAACGTCATCGAGCAGCCCATCCAGGACGTGGTGAACCTGGAGGCCGCCGCCGGCGATTCGCCGGTGATCAAGCTCGTGAATTACATCATCTACAACGCGGTGAAGGAAGGCGCCAGCGACATTCACGTCGAGCCGGGCGAGTCGTCGCTTCGCATCCGCTATCGGATCGACGGTTGCCTGACGGAGAAGATTCGTCCACCGCACCAGATGCACGCCGCCGTCGCCAGCCGCATCAAAATCATGGCCGGGCTGGATATCTCCGAGCGTCGGCTTCCGCAGGACGGCGGGATTCACGTGATGATGGAAAAGCGGCCGGTGGACCTGCGCGTCAGCACGATGCCGGGAAAGCACGGCGAGAAGGTCGTCATCCGGGTGATCGACAACGAGAAGGCATCGGTCAATCTGGAAAAACTCGGTTTCGAATACGACACGCTCAAGGCGTGGCGGAAGCTGATCAACCTTCCCAACGGGATTGTGCTGGTCACCGGCCCCACGGGATCGGGAAAGAGCACCACGCTCTATGCGTCGCTTCAGGAGCTCAACCGCGGGGACGTGAACATCTGCACCGTGGAGGACCCGATCGAATACGCGCTGACGGGAGTCAATCAGTTCCAGGTGAACGAGAAGGCCGGATTCACCTTCGCCAACGCGCTGCGGGCGCTGCTGCGGCAGGACCCGGACATCCTGATGGTGGGCGAAGTGCGCGATACCGAGACCGCCAAGCTGGCGACCCAGGCCGCGCTGACCGGTCACCTGGTCCTGAGCACTCTGCACACCAACGACGCTCCGGGCGCCATCACCCGGTTGTACAACCTGGGGATCGAGCCGTATCTCGTGGGCGCGACGCTGGTCGGCGTAATGGCGCAGCGCCTGGTTCGCAAGCTCTGCCAGCACTGCAAGGAGTCGTACACCCCCGGCATGAACGAGAAGCGGCAGATCGAGCGTCTGGCGGGGAATATCGACACGCTTTTCAAGGCCCGCGGATGTCCGCGTTGCAGGAACCTGGGCTTCAGCGGCCGGATCGGAATCTACGAACTGCTCGTTCCCGACGACGCGATGATCGAACTCATCAGCCAGGGCGGCACGCTCAACGATCTCCGCGACATCGCCAAGAAGCAGGGGATGACCACCCTGCGCGGCGATGGAATGGAAAAAGTCAAAGCGGGAATAACGACGTTGGAGGAGATTTATCGTGTCACAGCGTGAAGGGAGGAACGAATTGCGAGTTGCGAGTTGCCAGTAGCGAGCCGATAGCTTTTTTGCTTTCGCTCGCAACTCGCAACTCGAAACTCGCAACTTATCACTATGCCCACATTCGCCTATTCCGCTCGCGATAACGCCGGCGCGCCGTTGAACGGCACGCTGGTGGCCGAATCCGCCACCCACGCGGGACAGATGATCCGCGCCGAGGGGAAATACCCGACGTCCATCACGCCGGCGGGGGTCGCCGCCGAGCCGGCCCGGCTTGGCCCACGCGGGGCGCGCATGTCGCGCAAGGACCTGATTCACGTGGGCACGCAGCTTGCCATCATGATCGACACGGGCGTGACCCTGAGCGAATCGCTGGAATGCATCGCCTCACAAAGCGAAAAGCCGAACGTCAAAAGGATCCTGCAGGACGTTTGCCAGGACGTTCAGGCGGGCCTTGATTTCAGCACGGCGATGCAGAAGCATCCGCGGGCGTTTCCCCGGCTGTTCGTGGCGCTGATCACGGCCAGCGAAAAAAGCGGAATGATGGCCAAGCTTCTGCAGCGCGCCACGAATTATCTGCGCGACGAGCACGAGACGATCCGGCGTGTGCGCGGGGCGCTGACGTATCCGGCGATCATGCTGGGATTCGCGATAACGACGACGACGTTTCTGCTGGCGTTCGTGCTGCCGCGGTTTACCGCGATCTATGCCGCCAAGAAGGCCGCACTGCCGGTGCCGACCCTGATTCTCATGTCGATCAGCAACTTCATCGTCACCCAATGGCCGCTGGTTCTGGTGGGGCTGGGCACGCTGGCGACGGGCATTTTCCTTCTGTTGCGTCATCCGCGCGGGGCGCGGGCGTTTGATTACGTTCAATTGCATATGCCGCTGCTGGGACCGATGTTCCGCAAGCTGTACTTGTCGCGCGGCCTGCGGCTGGTGGGCACGATGGCCGGCGGGGGGGTGAGCCTGGTGGATTGCGTCAATACCGCGCACAACCTTTGCCGGAATTCATATTTCAAGGACCTTTGGGACGATGTTTCACGGCAAATCCAGGCGGGCAAGCAGTTTTCCGAGCCGCTGTTCGCCGATCCGCTGGTCCCCCGTTCGGTTTCGCAGATGCTGCACAGCGCCGAACGCAGCGGCAAGCTGGCGCAGGTGATGGAGCAGGTGGCCGGTTATGCCGAGGAGGAATTGAAGCATTCCATCGCCGACATGACCCGCTACATCGAGCCGATCATGATCTCGATCATGGGCGGAATCATTGGCTCGGTGGTTTTGGCCCTGATGCTCCCCATCTTCACGATCAGTAAAGTCATTGTCAGATGACATCCCCTTCACTCCCGCCGAAAATAATCCCTCACCAGATCGGCATCCGCATCGGGGACGCGCCCGGTGTTGATGGAGTTCTGGGCCGCTGCCGCGTCGGCGGGCCAGCCGGACGTCGTCCAGGGGGCGGGATGTGCCCCGCCCGCCGCGGATGCCGCGATGGTTGCGTTCGTATCGCCTGGGGCGCTGGCTCCGGAGTCGGATCGGCCCGCGCCGGGCGCAACGCGGCCGGTGTGGGAAATCTCGCCGCCGACGTTGTGGCTTTGCGGCCATTCGGCCGAAGGCTTCGGGGCGGCGGTGACCGCGACGCCGTTGCCCGGGGACGAACTTATTCCGGAGGAATGCGATTGCGGATTTTGCCGGGCGCTTGAGCCGCCGGTGGAATCATCGGGACGGTTTTCCGGGAAGCCGCGATTGGAATCATCGTCGGTTCCGCCGGGGCCTGGGGGTCGGGCGGCGGTTGGCGCGGGTACTTCAGCAACGTTTGTCGGGGCCGCGTCGGGGGGCTGGGATGAATCGGCCGGAACGTAAGCCAGGGCCGAGGATGACGCGGCCGTGACGTCGCCCGGTCGTGCGGTCAATGCGGCGAAAGTCAAAAGCAGTGCCCCCAGGATTCCGACGCCGGCCCAGGCTCGCAGACCCAGGCGGCTAACGATGACGGCCGAGGATTTTAGTTTGAGTGATCGGCATTGGTTTTCGGCGAAGGCGGCCAGGGATTCCCGCCATTTGGATTCCGCAACGCTGCCCGCCAGTTGCACGATGGTGCCGAGCAAATCGTCCAGATCGAGTTGCCGGTCCGCTTCGACCGCCGCCTGGAGAACTGTCGGACGCCGGGAGATTCCCCAACTCAGTCCGCACAATATTCCCAGCAGAAACAGGCCCAAGGCCATCGGCAACGCGGATTGCCCGCGCCACCACGCAAGCGGCAAAAGCGCCAAG
>JBEKXM010000301.1:0-5989 GCA_049512115.1 Tepidisphaeraceae bacterium
GTCTTCAAGGCCTGAAGATAATATTTGCTGGAATACCCTTCCGACAGGGCGAAGGTCCCGATCATGATCCTCCGCTGCACTTCCTCGCCGAATCCCTCCGCCCGCGATTTGCTGAACAACTCGATGATGTCTTTCACCGGCTCGCGCGTCCGGTGCCCGAAATGCACGCCGTCGTACCGGGCCAGATTGCTGCTGGCTTCGCATGGGGCGATCACGTAATACGCGGCGATCCCGTACTCGGTATGCGGAAGCGAGACCTCGACGATCTTGGCGCCCAGGTTCTGATATTTCCGGATCGCCGCATCCACCGCGTCCTTCACCCGGCCGTCCATCCCGCCGGCCGATTGATATTCCCTGGCGATGCCGATGCGCACGCCTTCGGGCGGCTGATCCAGTTGCTTGAGATAATCCGGCACCGGCCTGTCCACGCTGGTGGAATCCTTCGGATCGCGCCCGCTGATCACGTTCATCAGCAGCGCCACGTCCGGCACGTTCCAGCCGAACGGTCCGATCTGGTCGAGGCTCGAGGCGAAGGCGACCAGTCCATACCGGCTGACGCGGCCGTAGGTGGGCTTGAGTCCGACGACGCCGCACAGCGACGCCGGCTGCCTGATGGAACCCCCGGTGTCCGAGCCGACCGCCGCGCAGCACATTCCCGCCGCCAGCGCCGCCGCCGAGCCGCCGCTGCTGCCGCCCGGAACGCGCGTCGTGTCCCACGGGTTCCGCGTCGTCTTGAAGGCGCTGTTTTCCGTCGACGAGCCCATGGCAAATTCGTCGAGATTAGTCTTCCCCACGATCACCGCGCCCGCCGCTTCCAGCTTCTTACAAACCGTCGCGTCGTACGGCGCTTTGAAATTGGCCAGCATCCGCGAGCTGCACGTCGTCGTTCCGTAACTCGTGCACAGATTGTCCTTCAGCGCCATCGGAACCCCCGCCAACGGACCCCTCCGTTTGCCGTCGTCCGCGTCTTTCGCCTGCTGAAGAGCGCGCTCGGGATAGATGCTGTTAAACGCCATGATCTGCGGCTCCAGCCGGTCGATGCGGCTCAGCGCCTGCCGCGTCAACTCGGTCGAAGAAATCTTCTTCGTCCGAATCGCCTCGCGCGCAGCCAGAAGGGTGTCAAATGCCAGCATGCTTCAAAAAGGTGAAGATCAACCGGCGGAGTCTTCGTCGCCGCCGATGATCTTGGGGACTTTGAAAAAAGGACCGTCCGAATCCGGCGCGTTTTGCAAAACCTTCTCCAGCGGAAGGCTCGGCTCAACCACGTCTTCCCGGAAAACATTGTGTACTGGCAGGGCGTGCGCCATCGGCTCGACGCCGGTGACGTCCACTTCGCCGATCTTGGCCACGTATTCCAGGATCGAACCAAGCTGCGTGGAAAATTTGCCAAGCCGCCCTTCGTCCAGCGCCAATCGCGAGAGCTTGGCCACGTGGCGAACTTGATCGAGGGTGATCTTCTGCTCGGCCATGTCAATCGGCCCATCAGGCGGCCGCGCCGGCCGTTGGCTTGACGTAAGTGCGCCGCACCGGCTTGACGACCATCCCATTACGGATCGCCTTGGCGCTGACCTTGATGCGAACGATCCGGCCATTGATCACCGCGCGCACTTTCTGAATGTTCGCCCTGAACTTGCGCGAGGTAATGCCGGTGATCTTGGTGCCGACGCCGCCCAGGTACTTGGCCTTGCCGCGATGGGTGACCTTGTTTCCGAAGCTGGTTTTCCTGCCGGTAAAATGACAAACACGTGGCATTGGGCGTCCTCGTCAGTTCAAAATTCCGAGCCGGGAAGTCTAGCCGGTGGATTGCAGGGAAGCAAGGCGGCGATTTTGGCGAGTTGAATTTTTTCTGCTTTTTTGTGCGGGAATTGCGTCGGCGGCAGGTCTTTGGCAGACGAGCGCACAATAACGCATGGCTGAAGAAGATGCCTCGTGCGGCGGGCTGCGAACAACGCCTTTGGTTTGTTCTGTAACTCGGTGCCCGTCGAGGGTACAATTAAAGCATGAACGGAATTGATGAAATCCAAGAAACTCTTCTGGAGGTCGCCAAGCAGTGCGCGAATCAGGGTCCGGGCTTTGCGCAGGAATCCGTTGTCCTTCGCGAGGCTGCAGGCCGCCTAAATATTAGTCGTGATCTTAGCGCCCAGCAGCGTTTACTCAATGCGTGGCACGATCTCTTTCGCATAGGCAAGTTGTATTGGGGATACGACATCGACAATCCTGGGCAGCCTTTTTTCCACTTTCCCCAGGCCGAGCCCGTCAACACTGGCGCTCGCTAATCGCCCCTTTGGGGAAGTGATGTTGGCGTTGAATTGCAACCCTGGGAGCGTGCGGTGGAAGACTCAATTAACTTGGCTATTGATCAGAGCCTCCAAGCTGAGTCCGGAACTTGGTATAGAAACTTGCAGGTTCTCGGCCGTGGTGGGAACGCCGCCACTTTTCTCGTCGTTGCCACTTCCGGCCAGAATCGTGGCGTCCCATTCGCGGTCAAAATCTTCCGCAGGCTCTCAAAGCCCGAGCGACGTGATAATTTTCTTCAAGAGATGAAGTTTCTGGAGACGTGTAGCCATCCGAGCGTCTTGCGCATATTCGACACCGGGGTATTTTATGGCGAGCATCCGTTTCTGATTGCGGAATACCTCCCTCGCACGCTTTACCAAATTATTCGTGCCGACAATTCGTCGATTACCCAGAAGATTAGTTTTGCAACGCAACTCTTGTCGGCGCTTGCGTATCTGAATGTGTTGGCCAAGCCTGTGATTCACAGAGATATCAAGCCTCAGAATATCCTCATTAAGGGAAATTCTTGTGTACTTGGCGATTTTGGCCTGATGAAATGGGCCGACGCCGACACTGTCGAGGACCAGGCATTTCTCAAGGAAAGTCTTGGCGTGGGCATGCCCGGTCGATACCGCACACCCGATCAGGTTGCCTACCTGAAAGGCGAGTCGCCGCTTACCACCGGAAGCGACATATTCCAACTTGGTCTCGTGCTCGCAGAATTGTTCACCGGTCGAAACCCTGAGAAGCCGTCGGCTGAATTTACGGATGCTGTCGAGTTGGAACCGCTGTCGTGGGTACGAGGCGGGCTTGGAGGCATGATTGCCAATGTGATCAATCAAATGCTACAGATTGACCCTCCTGCAAGGCCAAACGCAGTCCAACTGCTCAATGCCTGGGAAGGCATCTTCCGTGAAGCTGTCGCTCGATCACACGCGCTGGAAGGCCGCGCGATGCAGTGATCGTTGGTTACCGAGTTGATCGGTCGTCCAACTAGGGTCCGAATTTTTGCATTTTCAAGCGATCGAAAAAGGGCCATCGCTCCAAGGTTTTTCTCGCTCGAAAGCCACGACGCGGCGTAGAAACTATAGCCGGCGTCTCGTCGATTCGGGCTACGCCCCTGCGATTCATTGTGCGATCAGCACCGCCGACCTCACGTCCGCGCCGATGGGCATCGGCGTTTCGGCCGCGTCGGAAGTTATTGGCGCCGTGGTGCCACGGTCGATCAGGTTGCCGCTCAGCCACAGCGTTGTCGGCCGGCCAGGCTGGCCGTTGCATAGGATTTCGGCCACGGCCGCGGCCTGTTGCTTGGGATCCACGAAATATCCGGTGCAGGGATAGTCCGACGCGCTCCATCCGATCGCGGCCACCGATATGTTTTGCGGCACGGAAATGCCGGCGCGTTCCAGCGCTTGCATTGTCCCCTTCGCCGCTTGCACGGAGTCGCAGATGCAGGCGGTTGCGCCATACTCCGCCGCCTGCGCCACCTCCGCGGCCGAGCAGGCGTCGACCGAATAATCCTGGCAATATCGCCAAGCGGTGCGGCGGATCGTCTCGGCGATGGTGATTTGCCTCCGCTCCTCGACCGCCAGGAAACGCCGATGCCCGCTCAGCACCAGGTCGCGCGTCAGGTAGGATGCGCCCAGCATCGTATCCAACATGACGCCATTGACGCAATACGTTCGCGGCTCCTGTCCCACCGCCACCACCGGAATGCCGCGGACCAGCAGATTGCGAATGAACCTCTCGGGCGTCGCCGCCGCCAAATCGATCACCGCTGAGAATTGATTCAGATAGCTGGGCCGAATGGCCGAAACGTCCAGGCAGCTTTCCACCATGGGCGCGACCGACTTGAAATTGTCCACCAGCGTTTGATCCACATCCGCGTCCAGCAGCACAAGCCACGGCCCCATGGTCACAGGTTTCTCGTCTTTCGAGCCTCGGACGAACGTTCCCCGGCCGATGCTGCGATGGAGCAACCCTTCGGCAGCGAGGTCGGTCAGGGCCTTGCTCAAGGTTTTGGCGTTGACGTGGAATTGCCGGGCCAGCTCTCGCTCGCCGGGCAGTTTGCCCTTCAATTCACCGCTGGCGACCGCCTGGCGAATTCGCTCGCGGAGGCGCTGGAACTTGTAACTCATGCCCGAACTGTGAAGCCGTTGACTGACCAGCCTGGAAGTTTCGCTCTTCATCGCTCAATCCTCAGCACGTTCCACAACGCGGCCTTTCGGTTCCCGATGTTTTCAAGACCGCAGTCGGTAATATACATTACTTAATCGACAGGAGATATTCTTGCGGTAAGATTTTTTCACATTTTTGGCAAAATATTGACGGTTTAGCGAATTCTGCAAGCCCGACTGTAGTGAAAGGCTCATCTAAATGCTATGTTTTCACGGCCGGTGGGGGAATGGGAAAACTTCGCTTTCGGTCGCCCTATGAACGCACGATTGATGGCTTGGATGTTTGTATTATTGGCACCCGGCGCATGCCTGGCGGCGGAATACCGGTTTCCCATCCCGTTGAAAGACGGCCGGCTGTCGGTCGCCGACCTTCAGGATGTCCTCGAAATGGGTCTGCACCTTCCGCCGACCTTGGTCGATTTGCTTCCAAACCTGGATGTTGAAGTCGATCTTCGGGGACTCAACGGCTGGCTGCTGGTTCGGGCGGCGAACCGCGCTCTCGGCGACGGATTTCATCTGACGGTTGCCGACGATGAGTTGTCGCTCCGTTTCGATCCGCAGAACCTTCCGCGCGATTGGGACCAGTCCTGCGACGCATTGGATCGATTCACCCAGGTGGCGGCGCCCGAAGCAACGGCCCGGCTCAATCGCCGGTTTGGGTTGCACCTGCCGCGGGTTGTCGATTCGCAAGCAACCATGGTCGTGCTGATTCACGGCCTCGACGGGGACAGCGCCAGTTGCGCCGACCTGGCCGATTTGCTCCATGGCGACGGCTTTCAAACCGCCACGTTTGCATATCCATCCGAGCGGCCGCTCGACGAAAGCGCCGCCCTTTTCACGCGCAATATGCTGGCATTGCACGAGCAGTTCCCCGATCTGAAACTGGACCTGGTGGCCGAGAGCATGGGCGGGCTGATCGCCCGCCGATATGTCGAGGGCGCCGAGTATGCCGGCGCGGTCGATCATTTTATTTTGATCGCTCCCCCCAATTCTGGGTCCACCTGGACCAGGGGCTCGCTGGTTTTTAAGCTCATCGTCAACTCCATGCGCTGGATGCACGATCCGGATTGGAGCCCCGCCTGGATGATCACCGAGGGAATTTGCCAGGCTTCCACGGACCTGCGCCCGCAATCGAAGTTCCTGACCGAATTGAATTCCCAACCTCGACGCGGCCAAATCCGCTATACCATCATCGCCGGCGATCGCCCGGCCTATTACCGATTTGGGGCGAAATTGCTGGAATATTCCGGCAATCTCATCAGCGGCCGGGTCGCGGGATGGTGGGGCGTCTGTCTGGCCAGGAGCAAGATAGAATCCGGCCGGCAGTGGCTGCTTCGCCAGACCGCCGACAACGACGGCCCGGTCGCACTCCACAGCGTTTGTCTCGCCGGCGTCAGCGACTTTGTCGCCTTGCCCGCGGACCATGTGGCTTTGTTCGAAACCGTAGATGGCCAGCCGCCCGCCGCCTGGCCGATTATCCACAACCGCTTGACGCACTAAGCTCTGATGCCCGGAGAATTCTACCTCATCGATTG
>JBEKXM010000302.1:0-5986 GCA_049512115.1 Tepidisphaeraceae bacterium
GGATGACGTGATGGAGCGATTGAACATCAGCCGGGGGAACGCGAGCATGTCGCTGCGGGCGCTGTGCGACTGGGGCATCGTACATCGGCTTCACAAGCGCGGGGAACGGCGGGAGTTTTTCCAAAGCCTGTCGGACGTGTGGGATATGTTCAGCCTGATCGCGGCCGAGCGCAAGCGGCGCGAGATGGACCCGGTTTTGGAAACGATCAAGCAATGCCGGAAAATGCTGGACGAGCAATCGCTGGGCAAGCAGGCGGCGCGCAATCGGTCCGTTCAACTGACGCGCCAGCGATTGGCGGGGATGGAAGAATTCATGGAAGTGACGAATAGAATCTTCCAGCAGTTCATCGGCAACGCGCGGTCCGGCCTGACTCGCGTGGTGCGCGTGCTGTTGAAGGCGTTTTGAGGGATGCAAGGCGCTGCGCTCATTTGTGGTCCGGCTCGATTCGATTTGAAATCCATTGAAGAAAGATCTCACGCAGAGGCGCAAAGGCGCAAAGAAGTAAGAGAAGCAAAAGCTTTTATTTCTTCATGCCTCTGCGTCTTTGCGCCTCTGCGTGAGCTCTTGTTTTTGAACCAGTTCGCGGGCGGTAGACGTCATTTGCTACGAGGACTCACCCGGCCATATTGGCGCGGCCAGGGAACGTCCGCGCCCAACTCGGCGGCGGCGTGAAGGGGCCAATAGGGATCGCGGAGCAGTTGGCGGGCGAGGAAAACGGCGTCCGCCTTGTTCTCGGCGATGATTTGCTCCGCTTGTTTGGCGTCGGTAATCAGCCCCACCGCGCCGGCGGCGATATCGGCGTCGCGCCGAATGGCCTGGGCAAATGGAACTTGGTAGCCGGGGTCCTGAGGAACGCGCGCCGTGGGCGAGGATCCTCCGCTGGAGCAATCGATCAGATCGACGCCGATCCGCTTGAATTCACGGGCGAGAGCGATGGACTGGGCGAGGTCCCAGCCGCCGTCCACCCAATCGGTTGCGGATATGCGCACAAACATAGGCAGATGCGAAGGCCAAGCCGCGCGAACTTCTCGGGCCACGCGCAGGGGCAGGCGCATCCGATTGGCCAGCGATCCGCCAAATTCATCCGTGCGCTGATTGGACAGCGGCGAGAGGAATTCGTGCAGGAGATATCCGTGAGCCATGTGTAGCTCGATCATTTCGAAGCCTGCGGAGCGGGCGCGGCCGGCGGCTTGTACGAACTGATCCACCACGGCGTCGATGTCATCGCGCGACATTTGACGCGGCACGGGCATCGCGGGTGAGAAGGCAATCGGGCTGGGAGCGATTGGTTGCCACCCGCCTTTTGCTGGCGGAACCGCCCCATCTCCGTTCCACGGAGCATCGGTCGAGGCTTTGCGGCCGGCATGAGCAAGCTGAATCCCCGCGACGGCGCCTTGCTCTTTGATAAACCGAACGATGGGAATGAATGCCTGCGCGTGCGCGTCGGACCAGAGACCGCTGTCGAAGGGAGAGATTCGCCCGATGGGCGAAACGGCGGTGGCTTCAACCATCACCAGAGCCGCCCCGCCGACCGCCCGGCTGCCAAGATGGACGAGATGCCAATCGGTGGCCAGGCCTTCTTCGCTGCTGTATTGGCACATTGGGGAAACGAAAATCCGGTTGCGGAAGGTGATCTCGCGAATCTTGAGGGACGTGAATAATTTGCTCATCAGAACACCCTGATAAAGGAATTTGCGGCGAATTAACCACAGCGCCGGCTGGGCCCGCAACCTAAAGAGTTTTACCGCGAAGGCGCGAAGGATGCGAAGTTGCGCGAAGAATTATCAATCTGACTTCGCGAAACTTCGCTTCTTCGCGGTTACGCATTTGAGGATAACCGATGGAGCGGCGAAGCGGCGTGATCGCGGAAAATCTTGGCGTGGAGACAAGAAATTGCGGGATGTCAACCGAAGGGAGGTCACGTTTCATCGACGCCCCAAGTAGCCGTCAATTATGCCATAACTGCCGGCTGCCGTGAATACCGATGTCAATTCCGCTGCATCTGGGCGAGTGGGTTGTTATAATTATCGACACGAATCTGGCCGGGTCAGATCAATGCACAGGCGACAGGATTGAAACATGACGCTTGCAGTTCCAATTTCCCCCCAGGCCGAGCGCCGGTTGGCGGATAAAGCCAAAGCCGCCGGCGTTGATCTGCTGACGTTCGTTTCCCGCCTGTTGGAAGCCGAAGCCCAGCGCCCGACGCTGATCGAATTGAGCGGCGAGGTTTTCGAGAACTTCACGCGGATGAAGATGACCGACGAAGAACTGGGCGACCGACTTGAGGAGGAGAAGCACGCCGCTCGCGCCGCCCGCCGGGGCCAGCCCGATGAAAGGTGAACATGCCAGTGATTCAAGACCCCGACCGAGCCTATGTTGAGAAAATCCATGAGTTGTTATCGGTGGCACTTCGCGCCATCGGGCGTGACGACCGGCAGAATGGCGCGCTGAGGGAATTGTGGATGATGGGCGTCACACGGTCGAAAGAAGTTGTCAAAAGAGACGGCGGCAAAATCTATAAGGGTCTATATGCGGGAAATTATCTGAACGTCAAACCGGAGCACTTTATCACCTGGATAGACCAGTGTCCCGGCTGGCCGGAGGACCTTAAGGATTTCACTGTCAAAGCGTACATTGCCGCATCATCCATCGTCATGCACTGTAAGCATGACTCGCCCAGCAACCGGGGAATGTTTCTCGCAGCAGTAGAGTCGTTGAAGCAAGCTCGCGACGGGATTGCCGACATACTTGGAATCCACAATGGGAAGCCGGATCGACCCGTGAAAGATGAACGCATGAACCCCCAAATCGTGTTGCCAGATTGGTGTCGGCGTAATCACGCCAATGAGCGCTCGAAACGGTTGCGGCCCTTTGCCCCCGCCGGGCATCTGCCCCTTACTCCCGCCGGGGAGCCTGTCCACGTCCCTACCAGCTACCCTTACCCGGAGGACTACGGTTCTAAGCCGAATAGCGTCGGCTGGATCGGCGATGCTTCGTTAGCCGGAAAAACAGATACGCAATACGGGATGGTGATTGATCCACAGCCCTTATATCTGCTCGCCGACAGGGACATTGAAATTCTCTTACGCTGGATGCCCGGCGGCTGGAACGAAACAAAATTGCAAGGGTTGCTGTTGACTGAATTTAATCGGAGCGCGGCGGAGTTGCCATCGCTTACCTGGCCAAACATCATTGCGATGCTGGCGGGCCGAAATCCCAAGCCCGCCGCGGAAGCCCCCGCGCCACACGTTGCCAAAGAAGACCCACTGTCGCCAACACTTCGGCCGTCCCAAATCAACGTGTACTACGGTGATATTTACCAGGCCGTGCACGCCGGAGCGATGGGACCGAATGCTCGCGCTCACGACATGAGCTTCCAACAGATTTGGAATCAAAATCAACAATCAATAGATCTAAATGTCCTCGCGGAACAGTTGGCGGAGTTGCGATCCGAAGCAGAGCGGCGAGCGAAGGCTGCGGACGGCGACATCGTTGTCGGCGAAGTCGGCGAAATAACGGCGGCCGAAAATGCTGCACAAAAAGGGGATGGCCCCGCAGCGCTTAAACACTTGGCGGCTTGCGGCAGGTGGGCTTTTGGCGTTGCCACCGACATTGGGGTGGAAGTGGCGGCAACAGCTATCGCAAAGGCGACGGGTTTGTCCGCTTGACCTTCACCCGCAGAAACCGACCAATCGGCGTGCGGAACTGAACGCCGGCATGGGAGCACCAGGATTCGAACCTGGGACCAAGGGTTTATGAGACCCCTGCTCTAACCGCTGAGCTATGCTCCCGAAAGCACGTTAAGTATCGGGGGATCGGGCGGAAAAGTAAAACTGAACTAAACTGTGCGCAACAGCACGCGCCGCGCAAGCGCGGCCGCTAAAAGTTATTCGCTCTTTTTGACATATCCGCCCGCAATTTCTAGACTTCTTCGCTTTCGTTTCACTATTTCGGACCGTTCGCTCATGGAACATCTCATCGACACCGTCGCGATCGACAAGGCCTCGGCCCTGGTGGAGGCGCTGGGATATATTCAGCGGTTTCACAACAAGGTCGTCGTCGTCAAGGTCGGCGGGTCGATCATGGATGATGAGAATGCCCTGACCGATCTGCTCAACGACATCGTGTTCATGAATTACGTGGGAATGCAGCCGATCCTCGTGCATGGGGGAGGCAAGGCGATCAATCAGCGGATGGAGACGGCGGGATTGCAGCCGCAGATGGTGATGGGGCGGCGATATACCGATGAGCGAACGCTGGCGATCGCGGAGCAGGTGCTGTGCAACGAGATCAACGGGTTCATCGTGAATTTCATTCAGACGCAGGGATGCGAGGCGATGGGATTGCACTCGTTGTCGAGCGTGGTGTTGTTCGCGGAGAAGACGTATTTGCCGGGACCAGACGGGCGGCGGATCGATCTGGGGCTGGTGGGAGAGGTGACGACGGTGAACGCGAGATTGTTGCAGTTGCTGGTGCAGGCGGACTCGATTCCGGTGATCGCGACGATTGCGCGGGACGGGGCGGGGAACAAGCTGAACGTGAACGCGGACACGGCGGCGGGCGCGGTTGCGGCCGCGATGAAAGCGGAAAAGCTCGTGGTCGTTTCCGACACGCACGGCATTCGCACCGACCCGCAGGACCCGGACAGTTTGGTGCGGCACCTGAGTTCCGGGCAGATCGAGGAGTTGGTCAAGAGCGGCGTGATCAGCAGCGGCATGCTGCCGAAGGTCGAGGCGTGCCTGGCGGCCCTCAAGGGCGGCGTGAACAAAACGCACATCATCGACGGGCGGATTCCGCATGCTTTGCTGCTGGAAATCTACACGGAGGCGGGAATCGGAACGGAAATTGTCAGATGAGAAAGAGAGTGCAAGTGGCAAGTGCAAGTTGCAAGGATAGGGAAATCGATCTGATCTGCCCAACTAATAACTTGCACTTGCAACTTGCACTATTCTAATTATGCACCACTTCATTTCCATTGCGGCTTGCAGCGTCGCGGAGCTTGAGCACGTGCTGGAGGTGTCGGACCGGCTCAAGGAACAGCACCGCCAGACGGGTCGGAATGATCCGATCCTGGCGGGGAAGACGCTGGCGATGATTTTTGAGAAGCCGAGCCTGCGGACGCACGTGGCGTTCGACGTGGCGATGGAGCAACTGGGCGGACATGGGATGCTGCTGCGGGATGATGAAGTCGGTCTGGACCGGCGCGAGCCGGTGAAGGATGTCGCCCGCGTTCTGTCGGGCATGTGCGACGGGATCATGGCGCGGACTTTTCAGCATCAGAAGATGCTCGATCTGGCGAAGTGGGCGACGGTGCCGGTCGTGAACGGGTTGACGGATTACAGCCATCCGTGCCAGGCAATGGCGGACCTGATGACGATGCGGGAGAAATTCGGCGACCTGACCGGGCGGACGATGGCGTTCATCGGGGATGGGAACAACGTGGCGCGGTCGCTGTCGGTGGCGTGCGGCAAGCTGGGAGTGCGATTCATCCTGGCGTCACCGGCCGGATATGAATTGCCCGCGGCGGACATGGATCGGATCATGTCGCAGGTTCCAACGATGGATTTCCAGACGACGCGCAGCCCGGCCGAGGCGGTGAAGGAGGCGGACGTCGTTTATACCGACACGTGGGTGAGCATGGGCCAGGAGACGGACAAAGAGCGCCGGCTGCGGGATTTCGCGGGATTTGCCGTGGATGAGAAGCTGATGTCGGCCGCGCCGGAGCACGCGATCGTGATGCACTGCCTGCCGGCGTATCGGGGAATGGAAATCAGCGAAGGAGTGATGGAAGGGAGGCAATCGGCGATCTTCCAGCAGGCGGCGAATCGGCTGCATTTTCAGAAGGGGTTGCTGGCGGTTCTCCTGGGTGGGGCGTAGGCTGTTAAATTCATTAGCATTTGGGAAAGATTAACCGCGAAGGCGCGAAGGACGCGAAGTTACGCGAAGAAAAAACAAGATTTGATTTTGACTTCGCGCAACTTCGCG
>JBEKXM010000303.1:0-5975 GCA_049512115.1 Tepidisphaeraceae bacterium
GAGCGTTTTCTCCGCGCCGATCAGTTCCTTGATGCTGTTGCCGTGCAGCACGGTCTGCATGAATTGCTTGGCCTGGTTCAGGTTAAACAGCTCGCGGTTGGCCTTGGCATCGCCCATTTCCAAGATTCGCCGCCGCTTGTTCCAGACGGTGTTGGAGCGAGTGCGGGTTGGAATGGCGACAACAATGTCGCGGCCCTTGAAAGCCGCGGTAGTCACGTCGTCGGCTAGGCCGACGATCTTATTCAGCGTCACCTTGTCGCGATCCTTGATTCGCTTGCTGATTCCGGCGTTGGATTTGGATTTTTTCTTGGCCATGATTTTCCGCGCGTTTAACGCGCCGCTTCCATAAAAACTACGACGAGGTCTTTTTCAAGAGTCCGTCCAAAACGGAAATGAGCTTCGGCAGGTCGTTGCGAACGGTCTTGACCAGTTCCGAGAGATCAATTCCCCAATAGACGTGAACCACAATATTTCTCATGCCGATGATTTCCGTCCATGGAATTGCTGCCGCCTGATGCCTGCCTGCTTGAGTTACACGAGCCGCGGCCTCACCGATTTCGGTAAAGCAATTCACAAGCGCCCTGGATCGCACCATGTCAGAATCGAGTTGGCTCGCGTCGCGCTTGCCCAATACACGAATGGCGTCCGAGGCGGCGCTTCGCATATGCTCAAGCCGACGATGGTCTTCAGGTGATATCCGTGGCTCATGCGACATATTGCAGCCGTGCCGATGACAAAAGCCCAGAACGAAGCTCCTTCGGCACGCTACCGAGCGTCGTCAGGTGAACGGGCCGGCCCATCATCGACACCAAATCGCTTTGCAACCCGCCGAGTTTGAATAGGCCCGTGGGACGCTTGCGATCTGTTTCGACCAGTACATCGATGTCGCTGTCCGGGCGAAAATCCGGGCGAAGGATTGAACCGTACAACCACAACCGGCGCACGCCGTAGCGCCGGCAAAGCGATGTCAAATCGCTCGAAACAATCGACGGTTTGAACTCCTTTTCCCCGCGAGTTTTGATCCGTCCGTTTTTCTCAATTTTTGTTTTCTTCTTGGCCATAATGCTAACTCTCACTGGAATTCGCTTCTCTGGGCAAACGCTTCGATCCTGCCCGTTCGGCATAGGCCCACAATGCCCTGTCGATCGAGCGGAGATCATGCCCGCTTTTCAAGGCATAATCGCGGCAAATCTTGGCATAGTCGAGCCAAGCTCTGAGCCAATCCACGTCATCCCACTTTTCCGACTGTTCACGGGGGATCCCCATGGCGGCGACGGTCCAGATATCCAGCATGGGAAATCGCTGAGGAAAACAAAGGTGAAGTATTGCGGTGGCTGTTCGCACCCTCACACCGGCGAGCTCTGTAAGAATAACTATTCTCTCCAGGTCATGCGCTGCAGAAAAGGCGCACTTGGACACTTCGATAACACCTTCTTTTGAATTCTCCTCATAACGGGGCGTTGGCCTGGCGCTCTTCCATTTTGCGATAGTGAGAAACTCCTCAAACTCAAGCCATCCGCGATTACCCACCGCGGCTCCCATCTTGATGGCTTCTTTGTCGTCTAACGTGTAAGCATTTACAAGTACATCGAATTGCTTGTCTAGCGCCTCAGGAAGATGGAAATCTATTTGTCGCACGAATCACCGGCCCCAAAACAGCCTATTTGCATCGTGGGCTTATGCGTCCGCGAAGCTGGAAACCTCTCCACGCTAACTGACCTGATGGGCCCGCTCGTATTCTTCGACTTCCGCTCGCAGCCGGTTAGCCATAACCTTCATGGACTCCAGCGACATTTCATAAGCCGCGGAGCGCATTGACGACCGCTCCTTTTTTTCGATCAACCTGAGCAATTCGTTGAGCTTTCGCTGCGAATTATTGCGCTCCCTGTCGTCTTTGAGTCTCATGGAAGTCAAGGTACTTACAGTCAGAACAACTCTCCATCGCTCTGGGACGGCTTTTTCTTTGGTTTCGTCGATTTGTTGTCGCTGGATACCAATGAATCGGAACTTGCTTCGTCAAGCTGGCCCGCCCGGCTCTGAACCATCACCACGCCCTCGTCATCCTTCAAGTCCTCCGCATCGTCCTTTTCAACCGTCTTGCCCTCCTCGTCGAGCTGAGCATCCGCGATGGCCGTGCGCTTGCGGGCCTCGGCCAACAACTTGTCGTAGAGCTTTTTGGCATCGGCCCCGTTGATGGCGTGGATGGCCTTGCTGATCTCGCCGATGTAGCGCTCAAACACGTCGCGGCGGGCGGCCTGTCGCTGCATCTTCTGGCGTTTGCGGAGATACGCCCCCAGCTTCCGGCCGCATTCCATCAGGGCCAGCTTCATTTCCTTGCGGATTTCATCATAGTCGGCGATGGCTTCCTTGGATTCGCTGGTGAAGGGGACCCAGACGCTGGCCATGTGGATGAGGATGACCAGCGGCCCGACGGGGACGCTGCCGCGGGGTTGGCTGAGGTTGTAATTTCGCCAGCCGGTTTCCGCCACCGCTTTGAAGCTGCTGCACGCGCTCTGCTGGAAGAGCAGGGGAACGCGATTGGCGAAGCGGATGACGCGCGCGGTATCGTCCGCCGGCAGCTCGCCGCCGAAGGCGATGGCCGCTTCGATCTGGAACGGCCGGCCGCGGTAGACGTCCGCCTCGCGGCTGCTGGCGGCATAGAACTCCGCCTTGACGCCCTTGAGCATCCCCGCCAGAAGCTGGCGAACGCCGATGGGGGCAAGGCAATCGGTGGGCGGCGACGGCAGCTTCGATTCCTGAAATACCTTGAACAATTTTTCCACCTGATGCGGCTCCAGATCGCCCACTTTCGTGCGGCTGTGGACGCCGATCGCCTTGCAGAATTCGCTCGCCTTGCCCGAGCTGACCCGGCAGAATTTTTCCTGGAGGAAATTGAAAAGCGTCCCCCCGCCGCGATTGGCATCCTCGAAATCCTTCAGCATCTGAATCAGAATGCCCAGTTCAATCCCCTTGGGATGCGGCTGGATTTCCTTGGTTTCCGGCGGGAGTTGATCGGTCCCGCGCGGGAAGAAAATCACCCCGTCCCTTTCGCTCGTCGCCAGGGTCGGATCGACGCCGGCCGGCGCCGTGACGGACGACTCCTCCGCCGGGACCGCGCCCCTTGCCGCATTGCCCAGCGGCAGCTCTTCCTGGTCGTCGGCGCTGACGCGCGTCGGCGGAACGAACGTGATCCGCGCATGGGGATTGGCGATGGCGCACAGCTCCAGGAACTCATCCACGCTTCCCCGGCACTTTTGATATCTTCCCTCCAGTTCGATGCTCACGCTGGTGCCGGTGATGAAATCTTCGGGATTCAAAAACCCCGGATCGCGCGTGCCGGCATTGACGGCCCGAAACCGCTGCGGGGGGAAATCATCGGTCTCCTTGTCGATCGTGACTTCGGCCCGGTTGGTCTTGGTGTTCATCGCCAACTCGATGTGATGGGCATCTTTCCTGGCGTGGGGCCGGGTGTGAATCACCATCGGTTTGCCGGTGGTGATCAGGCCGTACATTCCCGCCGCGCTGATGCCGATCCCCTGCTGCCCGCGGCTCATCTTCAGGCGATGAAACTTGCTGCCGTAGAGCAATCGGCCGAAGACGTTTTCCACCTGTTTTCGGACGATGCCCGGCCCGTTGTCGATGACCGAGACGCGATATCGGGACTGCTTGGCGGTCGGCGGGCGGTCGGGCTGCAAATCCTCGATGATGACCGCGACGTTGGCCAAAATGCCGGCTTCCTCGCAGGCATCCAGCGAGTTGTCCACCGCTTCCTTCACGGTCGTCAGCAGGGCTTTGCGCGGGTTGTCGAAACCGAGCAAATGGCGGTTCTTGGCGAAAAATTCGCTGACCGCGATGTCCTTCTGCTTGGCCGCCAGGGTTTCGGCCGTCTCGCGCCGAGGCGGGTTCGACCGGCGCCTGGCAGGCTCGGCGGAAGGCTTTGCCTCCGCGGCCGCACGCTTCTTCGGCGGTTCCACGGCGGCTACCGGTTTGGCATCGAACAGGTCATCGGTTTCGCGTTCGAGGGATTCACGTCTTTGTGATTGGCGCAAATACTGCATGCGTGCGGTCCTCCGTGCCATTGCGTTATTATCAGGTTATCGGCAGGAATGCGAAAGTTGCAAGAGCCGGGATGCCGGCCGGGGGTATCCGGATCATCTGGGTTCCGGTGAACGATCCTAAGGCACGGTATCTTACCATCCGCGCATGAAAAAGCCGCCTGGAGGCGGCTCGCGGCTACGTCGCGTGAGAGTCGCCTCAATCAGGCCGTAACCAAATCACGCGGGGCAGATTTTCCGACAAACTTTCTGAAGTTCTTTCGGACCTTTGATTCTTTAATCAGTTTGGCCAAATCGCCCAGCCGAACGGGCGAAAGAACTTCTATTCCCACTAGTCGTCCATCGTCCGTATAGTCCGCCAGAAGGATGTCCTCCTTAATCTCCTCGGTATGGTGAACGGTCTCACTCAAGAGCTGAATGTACATCGCCTCCAGTGTACCGTCATTTCGCCCGCTTATAGATATCTCGAAATTTACCCTTTGCGATTGCGGCATTGTTCAAATCCAAGTAGTTACGACTCGTATAAATTCCGAAGTTTCTTCAATAATTACGTTGAGCTTTTCGTGTTGGCTGATTTCGTAGGTGATACGGACCGCCCCAGGTCGTTTGGCGGGTTTCCGCGTCAACGGGTCGCATATGGCTGCCTCCACGTGCGATTTGTCAATCGCTCTCTGCTTCATTCTTTTGAGGGCATGGTTCTCATAGACGATTTTCTTTGTGATTCGACGGGCCACAGGCCGCACATTGTGCGTGTCTGCGATATTGTGTCAATTCGCGGAAAAACGTCTGTAAGGATTATCGGTAATTGCCGCCCTTCAAGTCAACGTAATTCTTGTCATTGGACGTTAGACGCCGGGGGGACAATGTTCAAGCGTGGTGATCTATACCGGATACGCAGTATCTTGCCCGCACGCCACGGGCGGGGCGCCCGTGCCACTATTACGGCGGCGGGTGCCGGGCCGGTAATCTCTTCCGCATGATAGCGTTCGTCACCAAGGAACGTGCTAAAAAACCCAATGAGGCAATCGAATTCATCCGGGAATAGCGATATATTAAATGATTCGTTAGCCGGCTATGATTGAAGAAGGGGCTTGGCGGATTGCCGATTGCCTATTGCCTATTGGGGGAAACGAAACGGCGGACTCGCGTGTTCCAATAGGAAATAGGCAATAGGAAATAGGCAATCGCCCGAGCCCGGTAAACCATGACGCGGCGGGATCCGACGATTCTCATCGCCCTGTTGATAGCCTTGGGGGCACACCTTGCTTTACTGGGCTTCGGAGTCCAAACCGCGCGCCGCGATCTGGGATGGTGGTTGAAAGCTCCGCCGGCGCGGGCGAGTCCGCTTCCGGTAATGCCGATCGTCGAGCCGCAGCCGAACGATCCCATGCAGCGCCTCGGCGATCATGACACCAACGGCACGTCGATCAACAGTGCCCCCGGCGAGCAGCCGATGGAATCGGCGCTGGCCGACGCCCGGCAGGAACAGGCCGCCCTCCAGCGCGATCCGGCGGGCTTCGGCGGCAAGGGATCGAACCAGCAACTCGATCAAACCCTCCGCGGCGACAACGGGGACAACGCGCCGCGCGGAACCAATTCCGGCGCGCCCTCCGCCGCTTCCATCTTCGGATCGCGCGAATCGAGCCTGGCCGAGTTGTCGCCCAAAATCTCCGCTCCTCTACCCGACAAAGCCAAAGCAAGCGCAGACTCCAACCGGCCGGGGAACATAATCGATCCCCTGTCGCGCGGACCGCAGACGATGGTGAATCCACCCAAACCAATTCCGCCCAGCGAGCAGTCGCCCACGAATCCAACCGCAGATGCCCAAACTGCGAATCAGCAAACCGGTTCTGAGCAGAGCGGCGTCTCGTCGGCCAGCGGCGGCGGCGCGGGTGGCAAAGCCGGCGCGCCTGAACCGGG
>JBEKXM010000304.1:0-5970 GCA_049512115.1 Tepidisphaeraceae bacterium
TACCCTTGGGGATACCCAAAATCGATAAAGGACAGGTCATTCCCAGGCGGGATTGTCCTTGAAAAACTCGATCAGAGCAGCGAGCAAAGATTCTTTGGTTCGAATCCCAACCTCTCCGCTGCACTGTGTAGGATAGAGGCGAGTTTCACCGACAAATGCCGCGCCGGAAATTTCCGGCGCGGCGTTGTGTTGGGCAAAAGAACCTTGATCTACTGAATACCAACAATACAAAACTTAAAATACCAATCAATACGGACGATGAACAACAATGCCGAAAAACTTACCATCTCCATTAGCGTAAAAAGCATCAACTCAGGATTGCTCACGATGATCAATTTCTGAAACGATTTCTGATTCAACGATCTGCGACAAATGGCTTATGGCGGCAGAAACGATCTTTGAGCATGCCAAAAAATGTTTGCTGCGAATTCGCAGATTCGGGTAGTCACGAAGGTGCCTGCCAAGATGAACCAAGTTCCGCGCGTCTCGTACGTAATTCAGCCAATCCCCGATTCCGTGCACTCTGTATTTACCCCTGCGAGCCGGAATCCAATTCAGACCGATGGCAATTTTTACGAGCTCGTTCAGCGTCCACTTCGTAAGTTGCCCCTTCGGGCGGTCGCGGCTCGGCAGCGTCGCCAAATACTGTTTCACATCTTCAGGATGGCATTCAACCATCGCCATCAACATGCCCTCAAGGGCCGCTCCTTGGAGAATACACGCGGCGTAATATGCACGGACCCTCGCACACCTTTGCGACTCGGCGTTGAATCGCCTCGCCAATTCGAGCAACCGGTTGAATTTCCTTGCCCCCAGCGATTTTATTGGACTCGGATTAGTCTGTTCCATCAGCGACATTATATATCACCGCACCCGTAACAAAATCGCATCGCGCGACCCCGCGCGAAGGGTGTGAACATTGTACCCTTCGCGCCGCGACTATTTCGCGCTAGAGTGTCGGCATGGACGACACCAATAGAAAATTCTTCATCTACGTCCGCAAATCGACCGAAGGCGAGGAGCGGCAGGCTCGCTCGATCGGCGACCAGTTGGCCGAGGTGCGAGAGCTTGTGAAGAGATACGGCCTCGATGTCGTCGGGAGTTTTGAGGAGAGCCGAAGCGCCAAGACCAAGGGCAGGCCGCTCTTTAACGAAATGCTTGAGCGTATTGAGCGGGGCGAGGCAAACGGCATCATCGCTTGGCACCCCGACCGGCTTGCCCGCAACGCCTTCGACGGCGGGCGGATCATCGACCTCATCGACGAAGACAAAATCGCCGATCTCCGGTTTTGCAGCTTTTGGTTTGAGCCGACGCCCCAGGGCAAATTGATGCTCAACCTCGCCTTCGGCCAGTCGAAGTATTATTCCGACAATCGCTCGGTCAACGTCCGACGGGGCCAGCGGCAGAAGACCGCTGCCGGCATTTGGGGTTGCAAGGCGCCGGTCGGATACCTCAATGAACCCAAGCTCCGCACCATCGTCGTCGATCCCGAGAAAGGCCCGCTCGTCACAATGGCCTTTGAATTGTACGCCACCGGAGAATACTCCTTTGACCGGCTTCGCGAGACCATGACTGCTCAAGGACTTAGCGGAACGTATAGCTCGAAAATGTCCGTCTCACGATTCCAGGACATACTCCGCAATCCCTTCTATTACGGCGTGTTTGTACTCAAGGGCGAGATGCACGAAGGCATTCATGAGCCGCTTGTGAGCAAAGACCTCTTTGACAAGGTTCAGGAGGCCATGAGGCGGCGGAGCAAACCGACGCCGGAGCGCCTCAAGAATTATGTCTACCGCGGCCTTTTCCACTGTGCCGAATGCGGTTGCGTCATCACCATGGAAACCCAGAAAGGCCATAATTACTTGCGATGCACGAAGCGGGTGAAAAAGGATTGCTCCCAACCATACCTGCGGGAGGAGCACATGACGGCCCAGATCGTCGCTGCCCTGTCCTTCGCCTCACTGCCCGATGACCTGGCGGATTGGCTCGTTCAACAGCTAGATGCAAGGCGTCGGCTAAACGGCGTAGTGCTCCAAGAAGCCAAGCAACATGCGGAAAGGGAGATCGAAAGGATCGATACGAAACTGGATCGCCTCACGGCGGCATACCTCGACGCCGGAGCCTTTACCGCCGTGGAATTCCGCAAACGCAAGGAGGAGACCATCAACCGCAAGCGGAAACTGCTGGACAACATCGCCGCTCTTGACCGCCAAGACGTTTTACGGTTCGAACCGATCACTCGGTTCGTAAATGGCTCAAAACAATTGAAATACGTCGCGAAGAGCGCCGAGCCGAAGGAATTGCGAGCCGAACTCGAAAACGTCGGTTCGAACCTCACCGTTCGAGACAGGAAGTTGCACTGGTTTCCCCGCGGAGCGTGGAAACTGGTTGTAGATAAAGGTTCTTTTGCCCAACACAACGCCGCGCCGGAAATTTCCGGCGCGGCATTTGTCGGTGAAACTCGCCTCTATCCTACACAGTGCACCCGGCAGGACTCGAACCTGCAACCCTCGGTTCCGAAGACCGATGCTCTGTCCAATTGAGCTACGGGTGCTCAAAAAACAAACTCGCCGGCGAAATCATTCGCCGGCGAGATTATCCGCGAAAGGACGAACGAATCCAGCGCGGGCGCTTTCGGCGCAGGCGGCCACGGGCCGGGGCGTCAAGCCGGCGGGGAGGAAGCGGGCGGCGTTTCGCCGCTGGGGGGCGGCTCGGGGTTGGGCGTTGCATTGGCGGTTGTCACCGTCGTTTCGGTCGCGACGGCGCTGAAGGCGGGCTCCAATTCCTCTTCGGATTGCTCGAGGTAAACATCGTCCAACTCGGTCGAATCCACTTCGTTGCGCATGAGGTAGTACACGATCGTGTTGGTCGAGAAATATAGGCTGATGGCGAAGGCGCCCAGGAAGGATACGAAGAGCATCACCCAACAGTTGATGAAGAACGCGCCGATTTTCTGGCCGGCGGCCAGGGGCAGATAATCGGGGGAAAAGGAAAGCCGACCGGTGGCCAACGGACTCGGCCACATGGCGGAGAGCAGATCGCTGGTATTGTCGGCGGCGGTGAAGATGCCCATGCCGACGAAATGGTGGGTCAGCACCAGAGCCAGCCAGATGAACAGGTGAACAAAGATATACGTCGCCGCTCCGTACACCAGGGCGACGACGGTGTAGAACAGCATCCGCCAGGGCCGGGCGTAGACGTAGCTGAAGCTTCGGCTGATGGCGTCGAAGCTGTCGGAGCCTTCGACGGCGATGGTGGGATACATGAGATTGAACCCACCGGCGGTTCCGAGCAGGACCAGGGTCATGACAAAGCCGGCGAGGAGCGCGATCACGAACAGGGCTCCGACCGCAAGGGGGCCGAGGAACGGGATGTTGCCGATCAGCGCCGCGATGGAGACGATCAGGCCGATGGCGATGACGATCACCAGGGGAATGACCGGCGCCGAGGCGAAGGACAGGAGCTTGCCGACGGCGAAATTCATCGCCTGTCGAACGGAGATTTTTTCATCGCGAGCGACGTGAACGGCGGCGATGCGGCTGATGGCGCCGCCGAACAGGGCCCAGGACAGCAGGAACAGAATGGAGAAGATGATAAAGAACACGGTGTGGTTCCAGATCAGCCAGATTGGGCCGACCGCGAAGAAATTATAAACGTGGTCCTTCACGCCATCGGTGTCGAGCCAGTTATCGCGCTTCACTCCATCCACAACGCCGGTGACCTGGGTTATTTCGTATTCGAAGAAGGTGCTGAACAAACCTTGGCCCTCGATCAGCCTGACCTGTTGCCATTCGGTCTCGGCGGAATTGTACGCGTCGAGGATGGCCGCATTTTTTTTGCGCAGGAGATCGGGCTTGGCCTCGTCGGTCGCGGTCTTCAGAGCGTCATCGTATTGCTTTATGGCGGCGGCCTTGGCGCCTTCCAGATGGTTGTGGATATGGTCCCACACTTGAGAAAGGAAATGGGCTTTGCGGGCCTCTTCCAAAGCGCGGGTGTGATACGCCTCGGGGGATTCACTGTCGTATTTCGTGACGATCCCGTAGCCGATCAGGGTCTGCGCGTAAGTCTCGTCGATGGATTTCTGGACTTGGTCGCGCCAGGCGCCGAGGGTGGATTGATCGGTGCCGTTGGTGATGGCCTGATATTCGGCAATTTCGCCGGGGACGGCGCGGGCGCGCGTGGGCCAGGCCCAGTCAATGATTTGCCCGCCGAAATAGACGCTCAGAAGCAGCGCCAAGCCCAGGGCGAGCTTGGAAAGGTGAATGGCAATCCGAAACGACCGGAAAATATGGGTGAAAGGGAATGCCTGACGCCAATCGATGCCGCGAATAATTTGCCCTTCGTCCGCCATCGGCCGAAGCTCCTTTCCATTGCGATCGTTATGCCTGGGCCGAGCTTGATTCGCAGGCTAGCCCATGAGTCCGGCATTATAGTGCACAGGGAGGCAGGTTCAAAATCCCGTGCAATGGGAGATTTTCGATTTTGGCGATGGGGGGGCGGATTCTAGGGCCTGTCGCCGGACGATGGCGGCGGGAGTTCGCAAGATTCGTCGGCCGGCTTGATGGGAATCCGGTATCTCCCGTCCAGCCAGCGGCCCAGGTCAATCAGCTTGCATCGCTCGCTACAAAAGGGAAAGAAGCGGTTGGGAGACGCAGGATCATCCAGTTCGGCAACGGCTTTTTTGCAGATAGGGCAGAGCATGGCCTTGGCCTTCAATTCCATCACTTTGCCGTCTTGGCATCCTTGGATGCCGAAGCGGACGAATTCTTGGCATCGGCGGCGGGCTTGGCCGGGGCCGCGGTCGTCGAGTCGCCGGTGGGTTTCGAGTCGCCGGAGGGTTTCGACGCCGAATCGCCTCCCCCTCCGCCGGTAGTCTTGCTCTGGTTTGAGCCGGACGTGACCCCGGCGTCGGCCTTGGCGGCAGACTTGTAGGATTCGCTGCGATAGTCCGTGGTGTAAAAGCCGCCGCCCTTGAAGATCACTCCCGCGCCCATGCCGATCAATCGCTTCACCTGGCTCTTCCCGCATTGGGGACACCTCTTCACGGCGCGAGCCTTGATCGAGTGAAACTTCTCAAACTCAAAACCGCATGCTTCGCATTTGTACTGATAGGTCGGCATAGCCAAATCCACGGATTCGAAAATCCGCCTACTGGGGTTTGCTGACGGCCACCTGCGCCGGACGCAGCGTGCGGCCGTGCAACGAATATCCCCTCTGTAGCAACTGCGTCACCGAATTCGGAGGCGCCTTCTCATCGTCCTGGTGCATCACGGCCTGCATCGTCGCGGGATCGAACGGGGTGCCCGGCTCCGGAGCAATCGCCTCGACAAATTGGTTCTTCAAAACCGTCATCCATTGATCGTGGACGATCTGCATGCCCTTGAGAATTGTCGCCGCATCGCTGGCGGACGGATCCACCGCCAACGCCCGTTCAAAACTGTCGATGACGGGCAAAAGGCTCTTGATCAATGCGCCGTTGGCAAAGGCAACGGCCTGGTCCTTGTCGGCATCGAGGCGTCGCCGGGCGTTCTGGAATTCGGCGGTGGTCCGGGCCAGCCGGTCAAACAGGTTGTCCCGCTCCTGCTGCAGCGCGTTGCGCTCCTGAATCAAAGCATCTCGTTCCTGAATCAATACGTCGCGCTCCTGAGGAAGCGCGTCCGCGCTTTCGCGCTCGGACGAATCGGCGTCGGGTTCTGTCGGTGTGGGTCTCATAAATCACCTTGGTAAATGCCATCAATCTTAATCCTTGGTCTCCTGGCCCTTGATCAGGCCCTTCAATTTGTCGAAGAAACCCTTTCGTTGTTGCCGAAGACGGGCGTCCTCGCTGGCGGCGAACTCTCGCAGCAGAGTCTTCTGACGGTCGTTCAATTTCTTCGGCACCTCGATGACGATCTGCACGAGTTGATCGCCCGTGCGGTAGGACCGCACGTCTGGAAGTCCCCGGCCCTTGAGCTTGAAGACCTCGCCGTG
>JBEKXM010000305.1:0-5967 GCA_049512115.1 Tepidisphaeraceae bacterium
CGCCAGCGTTACCAGGGATTCCCGTCCCCGGCGGCGCACCGACAGCAGAACGGTTGCCCGGGGCCCGACGATCATGCTCTTGGCGTCCAATCGCCGCAGTTTTCGCGGCCCTAACAGGCGGCGCATCCGTCCGAGAAAATAGCCCTCCTCGAAGACGTCGACCCAGCAATTGCGGGATGCTTCAATCCGTTGCATCTATATCTCCTTTTGCGGCGTTGGTTAGTCCGCCGCAAGAGGATATATTGTTAACAGTTTAGTAAGCGGTTGTTCAATTCGCCTATTGCGGTGATGTGATGCCGGAAAAGAGGACTTCGCGTTTGGGCGACGTGTCCGCGTTGGTTCGCGCGTCGAAATCGCTCGGCATGCCGGCTGGCGGCGAAGGCGTGAACCGGCGCCGGCGCCTCGTGGCCATGTTCTGCTCCATGCTGGGCGACCAGGTGCTTGATGGCAAGCCCGCCGCCGTCGCGGGCCCGCCCCTTTCCCCGCGACAGCGGCAAACTTTGGAACTCCTCCTGGCCGGCAATGCCGAGAAGCAAATCGCCGCCCGCCTTAGCATTAGTCGCCACACCGTCCATGTTTACGTCAAATCCCTCTACAAGCGGTTTGCCGTAAATAGCCGGCCCGAACTGCTCGCCAAGTGGGTGCGGAGATAGGCCCTCTCCCGTCCAGGCATCCTCAATTCCCTCATTCCCACGTCATATATAGAGCAATCGCCCACCAGCACTCAATTAACCTAAATGAGTGAGTAACGGTGGCATACCAAGCGTTTCTGTTCTATTCTCTGGGGTTTCACCGATGAGAATGAGGCCACTATTGGCATGAACGACCGGCCGAAAAGCAAGGGAAAAAAGCATCGCTATTTCTGGCGAGCATGCCGCTATCTCTGGCCCTATCGGGCCAAGGTCGTGATCTCGGTCGCTTCCGCGGTGTTCGTCGGGCTGGCCATGACCGGCGGACTGACCACCATGATCCCGATCATGCGGGTCATGCTCAGCGGCGACACCATCCAGGCCTGGGTCTATCGCCATGCCGCCGAGCAACGCCTGGACGTCAAATTCGTCGCTGAACCCACCGAAGTGCAGCTCGCCCAAGCCCTGCAAGGCCGCGCGAAAGCGGCCGGACTTAAATCCGCCGACGTGATTACCGACGCATCCCCAGTGCCCGCCGGCGCACCGGCCAGTCCATTTCCCCAAATCACCGGCGATCCGACGGCTTGGAGCACCACCGATCAGTGCTATCGCGCCGGCGAGATCCTTCGGCGAATCGCCTGGACCCGCCCGGGTCCCGGGCAGGATCCAACCGGCGGCGGGCAGATTGCGCTGACCGTCGCGGCCCGAAATCTGACCGTCTGGGTTCCTTTGCATCCCGCCAAGTGGTACGACGACATTGGGCTAAGAGCCGTTCAAGTGCTTCCCTTGAAACCCGTGGCATCCGTCGCCACCGTCTTCGGGCTCCTCGCCATTATCGCCCTCGTCGGCAACGTCGCGCGCTTTTTCCAGGAGCATCTGTCGGACCAGTCGGCCATCCTCGCCGCCAACGACATTCGCCAAAGACTTTACGATCGCGTCCTGCGCATGCCGCTTTCATCGTTTGGCAAGCAGGGCGCCAGCGACGTCACCAGCAGGTTGATTACGGACGTGGATAATCTTCAGGATGGCTTCAAGACGGTGCTGGGACAGAGCATCCAGGAGCCGATCAAGGCGGTTATGGCATTCGCATTCGCCCTGTGGGTGAGTGTGCGATTGACGATATTCATCATCATCCTTGCCCCCCTGATGGGCGTGATGATGCGAAAGTTAGGCAAGAAGATGCGCCGCGCCAGCCGCGCGGCGCTGCGTTCCTCCTCCGTCCTGCTCGGACAGATCGAGGGAACTCTCGTCGGCATCCGCGTGGTCAAGGGATTTAACGCCGAGAAGTTCGAACGCCGCCGCTACAGCAAAATCCTTCATTCACTGATAACCGAGATGATCAAGATGAGCCGGATCGACGCGATCAGTTCGCCGGTCATGGAAACGATGATCCTGGTCATGGCCGGGTTGGTGGTGCTGACGGGGACGTACATGATCACCGTATCGCACACGTTGACGATCGAACAATTCATCGCGGTGATGATTTCCCTGGCGTTGATTGCCGAATCGTTGCGCAAGGCCAGCAAGGCGTACAACGCCTTGCAGAAGGCCAACGCCGCGGCGGCGCGGCTTTTCGAAACGCTGGATTTGCCTTCGGAACGGGAACAAGGCCTTCTCGCCGCCCGTGCCGTCGTCAAGGGCGACGTGGTCCCGCGCAAGCTGCCGCCGCTTCGCTCGGCCATCGAGTTTCAGGACATCGTCTTCACCTATCCGAACGCTTCCTCGCCCGCTCTCAACGGCGTCAGCCTCGCCGTGCCCAAGGGCCAGTCCGTCGCCGTCGTCGGCCGAAACGGTAGTGGCAAGACCACGCTCCTGGCTCTGCTCGAACGGTTCTTCGATCCCGATTCCGGACGAATTCTGATTGACGGCGCCGACATCCGCACCGTTTCCCGAACGTCCCTTCGCCGGCAGATCAGCCTGGTCACCCAGGACAGTTATGTCTTCCCCGGCACCATCGCCGAGAACATCGCCTACGGCGAAACCCTGGCCAATCCCCTGTCGCCGGATTCACCCGAGCGCCGCGCCGTTTGGGCTCGCGTCGAGGAATCCGCCCACCGAGCCTTCGCTCACGATTTCATCGTCGAAAAACCCGGCGGATACAACATGGTGCTCGAGGGGCTGGGCAGTCAACTCTCCGGCGGTCAAAAACAGCGCCTGTGCATCGCTCGCGCCATATTCCACCAGTCTCCCATTCTCGTTCTCGACGAGGCCACCAGCCAGGTCGATGCCGAGAGCGAACACCTCATTCATCAGGCCATCGAACATCTGATCCACGAGCGCACCACGTTTGTGATCGCCCATCGGTTCAGCACGATCATCTCCGCCGACACCATCGTGGTCATGGAGCGCGGCCGAATCGTCGGCCAGGGCAAGCACGACGAACTGCTGAACACCTGCCAGATCTATCAGCAGTTATACGAGCGCCAACTGGTCGGCGCTCCCGGCGGCGAATAGCTCTTTGTTTAGCCGGCCCGCTCGCGGGCCGCGTTCCGCCTTGGACCGATCATTTTCCCTCGACACCCCCAATTCGGCGCATATACTGAGTGCAATTAGCCCAGGTGGCGAAATTGGCAGACGCACTACTTTGAGGTGGTAGCGGGGCAACCCGTGCAGGTTCAAATCCTGTCCTGGGCATTAAAAAGGCGACCCGCCTCGGGTCTCCTGAGCCACGCCAATTGCTTTCGTCGGCGGTCGCGTTATTGGCGCCGTCCATTAGCCGCCACTTTTTTGGGAGAACCTGCCCTTGTTCAACGCCACCTGGAGTTCGAGGGTTCGACGGGTGTTCTGTTCAATTTGAATCAGTAGGGGCAGGAACAGGAACGACAATAGAGCCGCCAGCGCACTGCCTATTGCTATGAGGAGTTGTTGTCGGCGGAGCGAGGCGGCGTTATCGGCTAACTCCTGCTTACGCTCGGCCTCGTGCTCTGCGTCAGAATGCTCCTGCCAAATTTCCTTAAAGGCATCAAGGTACCACCCCATCGCCGCTTGGCCGTCTGCTTGCACCTGCTTTCCGGGTGAATGAATGAATGTTTCCAGGCCATTCACTAACATCTGTTTCTCATCCTCTTCCATGACGTTGAAATCCCTCTCGCGCTCGAGCAGGGACGAAGTAAAACCCCAAGTTTGTAAAAGTCTGACGAAGTGAACCTCGAGCGTCTCTACTTGTGGCCCAGCAACTTGATTGGTGTTTGAATTCTGATCGCTCGATGAGGCCTCCGAGGCCTGCGAGCTTGACTTCTTGTAGTTTTGATAATCGGCCACAGTGGGCGCAACCAGGGGCGGTATTGTATTGGTGGGTATCTTCTCCGCGCGGACAGTCATCACCATGACCAGGCAGACAGCTATTGTGGCGAAGCAGCAGACGACCACAATCACCGAAAGGGCCTTGGCAAACTTGAACGCCATTGTCAAAAGTCGGTCGGAAAAGGTCATCCTATCGGCATTGCTTATGTGTTCTTGTTCTCGCTGCGCCGCGACTTTCCTTTGATGATCGGCCGCCTCCAGTCGCTCTCGTTCTTGCCGCTCTGCCGCCTCCGCACGCTGTTTCTCAGCAAGTTGCGCGGCGGCAGCAGCTTCGATCTTGCGGCGGCGACGATCTTCTTCCTGCTCCTCTTGATGCCGAAGAAGTTCAGCTTCTCCTGGTGTTACGATTTTCATGCGGCACATCGGGCAGTTGCCTTCCTGCCCAGCTTCCTCAAGCGGCGAATTGAGTTCGTTGTTGCAGTGCGGGCAGATGAAATAAACGCGAAGTTTCCCCAAAATCGTCTTTTTAATCGTGTGCTGCATTTGCGTTTACCCTCAAAACGAATTTGGCAGCGGTGACAACCCTGCTATGGATTTGCAGTTTTGCACGAAAACGGCAAAAACTGCGACAAAGATCGGTCATATTCCGCGCCGCATATTGACCCTCCCGAAGTGATCTTGCCATTTTGTCAATTGGGCATCACGAACTCAAGGGGCCTGCCATTATCCTTGAAGGAGTTTCCTTACTCCAACTTCTTTGCCTCGGCGTCTCGCTCTCGAGCCGTTATCTTTAGAAAAGGTTTACGTCCCCGACCCCAGCCGCCCCAGAACGATCCCGATGGCAAATACAATCCCGCCCCCGACGATCACTTGCACGATCGTTCGGACCAGCGGGCTTTTCATGTAGTGGAACCGGATGTACGCGATCGCCAGCAACTCCACCACCACCACCGCGTACGCCAACCTGAGGGCCAGGCTCAGATTCGAACTCAGGAACGGAAACGTATGCAGCATTCCGCCGACGATGGTGGCGAAGCCCGTGATGATCCCGCGTCCCAGCGGATGCCCGCGGCCCGTGACCTTGCCATCATCCGACAACGCCTCGGCCAATCCCATGCTGATCCCCGCTCCGACCGATGCCGCCAGCCCGACGAAAAATGCCATCATCGGTCTTCGGGTCAATTGCGCGGTTGCGAACAACGGCGCCAGCGTGGACACCGAGCCATCCATCAACCCCAACAACGCCGGCTGAACCTTCTGCAACACGAACCTGTGCTTGTGATGCGCCGCGTGCTCGCTTAAGTTCAATCCCGCGTCCACGGCTGCTGCTTCGGTCGACATGCGTTGTTCCTGCTTCAAATATCGATCCACAGTAGCACCGCGCGGGCAAAAAAACCTGAATTTTCGCCTATTTCGTGCAAATTGGACTGAGTCTCAATCGACGCGACTTACACTATCGCGTCATAAACCGCAGCGATTTGGCGGGCCTTCTGGTCCCAGCTCAGCTCTTTGGCACGCGCCAGCGCCCCGGCCGACAGGTCCTGGGCTCGCCGCGGATCGCCCAGGAGCGACCGGATCGCGGCGGCAAAGCCCGACTGGCTGATGTCGGGTCCGTTCATCGGCACCTTGATGCCGCACGTGTCGTTCACCGCCACGCCCATCCCGCAAGCATCGTGGCAAATCACCGGCAACCCCAGCGCCAACGCCTCCATGACGACGGTCGAAGTTCCTTCCTGCAAGCTGGTGAACACAAACACGTCGGCATCCCGCATCTCCTCGAGCGCACGTTGGCGAGGAATCTGGCCGGTCCAGGTCAGTAGATCGTCGATCCCCAGCCGTCGCGAAAGCGCCCGCCATGCGGCGCTCTGCCTGCCGCCGCCGAGAATCTTCAACTCGAACCGCCGTTCGGCGCATTCCCGCTTCAATTCGGCGGCGGCGGCGAGCAGCAGCGGCAGCGCCTTTCGCCCGACGTGAAGCCCGCTCCAAACCAGCCTCAGCGGCCGCCGGCCGTCGTATTCCCGCACTCGCCCTTGCAGCTCCGGCGCGCCGGTATCCAGCAGCACGTGGGAATCAAAACCCCAGCGTCCCCAGATCA
>JBEKXM010000306.1:0-5951 GCA_049512115.1 Tepidisphaeraceae bacterium
CGCCGGCGGGCTCGGCTGGACTGCATCCTTTCCGTGGCCTGTCCCGTATAGGTTGCGCAATTCGGCCGCGCCGCTCGCAACTTGGGCTAGATTGCCAAGCGTTCTTCGGATGGAGTCATCGACTTCGGTTGCCCTTGGCACTTGGTCGGGGACTAATCTTAGATCTTCCAAGGTCGCGCGAACGAGCCTAGGTACATCCCAGTGATCATCGGCCGTCTTTCCGCGCTCGCGCAATATCGTCCTGCAACATGTTTCTATCAATTCCTTGGCCGTTCCTATCGCGAGCGACGGATCACCGTGAATCGACGCCTCCATCCTTGTGATCTGCCGGTTGACATAGTCGGCGGTCAATTCCTGTCCAATCCTTTTTGCGGCTTCCAGCGCCGGCTGCGCGGCAACCATTTCACGCGCAGCAAACACCGGTCGACCGGAAACGCAGGTCGTTTCCAGGATTTGGTAACCATCCGCGGCAAGTTCGGTATTGAATATCTCAAGCAACGCTAGAACTTTCTCTTCATCCTGTTGCACTACTGGGTGGATCATCTCGCACAAAAATCGCAGGAACTTGTCATCGGAACAATGAAGTAGGTTGAAACGACTGTCAGTAAACACCCAGTCCGGTTCCCAGTCCAAGTTGCGAGTACAATGCTGCCATATGTCGCCATAGGCGTCGCTGAATCGGTGATCGGTGGATCCGATTTCCTTTAGATTATAGAGTCGCGAGAGAAAATCTTGCTCTTCCAAGCGCCCCGACCACGACAGTTTTCCAAGAGTGATGCGATCGAAGATATTTCGTCGCGTGACCTCGGAGATTCGGCAAATCGGATCAATACGTGGCACGCTCCAATTCTACCACCAAAGACAGCCGTCGAACTACATCTCCTTGAAGTTGGCGCTTCTAAAAACGGGTATTGGGACCGCGATCAACCCGCGATTACATCGGATCGTGGTCGCCCAGGAAATGATTTGCCAATGACGCGATGCCGCGGAGGAGGGGGACGCGGTCTTCGGATTTGATCGTGTCGCGAAGCGATTCGCCGAGCATCGAAACCATCGGCTCGAAGGCCTGAGACTCTCGCCATTGCCGACGACGAAAAAAGGAGGACAATGTCTCGGCAAACATCACCACGCAATACATAGGGCTGGAGGCCGAACATGTCGCAATATCCGCAGTATCCGCAGAATCCGATGGGGTATCCGCCGCAGGGCATGCCGCCGTACGATAATCCTACCGGCAAGGCAACGGCCGGGATGGTGCTGGGAATCATCGGGTTGATCTTCTGGTGCATTCCGCTGCTGGGGTTGCCGATCACGATCATCGGCGTGCTGATGTCGAAAACGGGCTTGCGATCGACGAGCCGAGGGCAAGCGGTGGCCGGATTAATCATGTCGATCCTCGGCCTGATTTTCTCGCTCGTCAACGCGGGTTGGGGAGCATATCTGGGGGCCACGGGAAAAAATCCACTTGTGAACCTTTTGCTCCACCATCACTAACCCGCAATGTTCACCGAGAAGAGTTTTACCGCGAAGGCGCGAAGCTCGCGAAGTTGCGCGAAGAAGAAAACAAGATTTGATATCAACTTCGCGAAACTTCGCGCCCTTCGCGCCTTCGCGGTAACGCATTTGAAGATAAGCCATAGAGCGCCGAAAAGCCGTGATCTTGGAAAATCTTCCCTTCACATCGGATCGCGTTCGCCCAGGAAATGATTCGCCAACGACGCGATGCCGCGGAGGAGGGGGACGCGGTCTTCGGATTTGATCGTGTCGCGAAGCGATTCGCCGAGCATCGGAACCATCGGCTCGACGGGCTGGAATTCCTCGGCCCGGCGGGCGTCGGCGAGTTCCGCGGTTTCAATTTTGCGCGCCCGGTCCAGGCCGCCGGCGCGGATGAATTCGATGATCTGCCGAATCTCGTCCCGGTCGAGCCAGATGCCGTGGGCGCGGCAGGCGTTGATGATGATGCCCGACCGGCTGGCGTAATTCATCCGGTTCATCAGGTTGGCGCAGGTGGGGCACTTGAGATAGTGGACGCGCGGGTCCATCTCCACCGGCGGAGGCAGGCGCAGGCCGGTCGCGGCCTGCTGGGACTCGGCATCGGAACAGATGTGCTCGAAATTGGAAACGTCCACCCAAAGCCCGCCGCAGCGCGTGCATTCCTCCAGCGGCGTATCGCCCACCTGAATATCCGTCAACTTCATCTGGCAACGGGGACACACCCGCGTGGTATTCGGACCCTCGGCGATCGCCTGGGCCTTGGCGCCGCAATGCGGGCAGAATTTCGTTCCGGCGAACATCATCCCCAGGCATTTGGGACAGGCCACGGTTTGCAGCAGGGCATGACAATACTGGCACTGGGTTGAATCGTTGGCCACGGCCGCGCCGCATTCGGGACAATTCAATGTGCCGGCTTCCATGGGCGGGAATGATAACCGAAACGGAATGGATTGCGTCATCCTCAAATGCGTTACCGCGAAGGCGCGCGGCGCGAACTCTGCCCGCAACCCAAAGAACTTTACCGCGAAGGCGCGAAGGACGCGAAGTTGCGCGAAGTTGCGCGAAGTTGAAATCAAATCTTGTTTTCTTCTTCGCGCAACTTCGCGTCCTTCGTTGATATCCCGCCATTTCTTGTCTCCACGCCAAGAGTTTCCGAGATCGCACAGCTTCATTCCTCTTCGCGCAACTTCGCGTCCTTCGCGCCTTCGCGGTAAAACTCTTTTGTTTGCGGGCCCGGCCAGCGCTGGGCGCCTTCGCGGTAATATTTTCTGGTTGCGGATTCAACCACGGGCGCGGAGAACATTGGCAAGATGCCAATGCCCCGCTTATCATGCCGCCACGCCATGGCGCCCATACCGCTTTCCCAGCCCGACATTGCCGCCGCGGACATTGAAGCCGTCATCGAGGTCTTGCAGACGCCGACGCTTTCCATCGGGCCGAAGATCGAGGAATTCGAGCGCGGCTGCGCGAAGATCGCCGGGCGGCGATATGGGGTCGGGGTTTCCTCCGGCACAGCCGGGCTGCACGCGGTGATGGTGGCAGCCGGGATCAAGCCGGGCGATGAGGTCATCACCACGCCGTTTTCGTTCGTCGCATCGGCTAATTGCATTCTTTACGTCGGCGCCAAGCCGGTCTTCGCCGACATCGATCCGCGGACGCTGAATCTCGATCCGGACAAGGCGGCGGCCGCCATCACGCCCAAAACCAAGGCGATCATCGCGGTCGAAGCGTTCGGGAATCCCGGCGGAATGATCGAGCTGGAACAGCTCGCGCAGAAAAATGAGCTGATCCTCATCGAGGACGCTTGCGAGGGCTTTGGGGGAAAATTCGCCGATCGGCCCATCGGGTCCTTCGGCCGGGCGGCGGTGTTCGGGTTCTATCCCAACAAACAGATCACCACCGGGGAAGGCGGCATGATCGTCACCGACGACGACAACTTCGCCACGATTTGCCGGTCCCTGCGAAACCAGGGTCGGGAGGGAATGGATTGGCTGGCGCACGCCCGGCTGGGCTACAACTACCGGCTGAGCGAAATCAACGCGGCGCTGGGGGTCGCCCAGATGGCCCGGCTCGACGACATCCTGGAAAATCGCCGCCGGGTCGCCCAGGCGTACATGGAACGCCTGATGACCAACCGCTACCTGATCCTGCCCACGCTACAGGATGACACTCACATGAGTTGGTTTGTCTTCGTGGTCCGCCTCAGCGATCTCTTCGAGCCGGGCGACCGTGACCAGATCATCCGCGAGTTGCGCTACGAAGGCATCGGATGCAGCAACTATTTCCCACCGATCCACGTTCAGCCCTACATGCAGCAAATGCTGGGCACGAAGCCCGGCGACATGCCGTTTTGCGAATACGTCGCCGCCCGGACGCTGGCGTTGCCATTTTTCACCCGCATGACCCAGCGGCAGATCGATCGCGTTTGCGATACTTTGGAAGCAACGCTGGAAAAGACGCAGACGGCGCGGAAGGGGCGGTTTTAGAACGCATAATTCACCGCGAAGTGCGCGAAGAGCGCGAAGAATTAATGCGGAAAAGAAGTTATGTCGGATTTCCATGATTTGCAGTTGCGCAGTGCTGCAATCGGTTCAACTGATTCCCCTTCTTTCTTCGCGCTCTTCGCGCGCTTCGCGGTAAATGATCCGGGTAGAATGCGTGGGATCGCGGGCTGATCGCCTCACGCGACGACGGTGAGAATTTCGCGATGGCCGACTTCGGTAAGCGGGATGATTTTGGCGTAGACCGCTTTCCACCCCGCATTGTCACGGGCTGCTTGGTGAGCCTTCTCCCACTCCGTGACGGAGTTGTACGTGGATTCGAGAATTACCGTGTAATACGGAGCGCCTACCAAGTCCGTCAGTAGTCGGACATCAATCGCTCCATAACCCGATTTGCGCAGCAAAGCGGCTGCTTCCTTCCATAATGTCACCGCCTCTTTTGAGAGGCCGAATTTAAGCCGAAAAATATCTCGCACGACCACCATACAGTCCTCCTGTTTCCGGCGATTATCCGAAACACGCAAATCGCCCGCAAGCAGAAAGCAACTCAGCTTCGATTTTTTCCTTGCGAGCCGGCAACAGTTAGGTTATTGTTCGGCAAATATGTCGTCCAGTAGCCCAATTTCGCCTCTTCAGTCCCTCCTCATCTCCTGTTCCCCTGATCCCCTGTTCTCCTGTCTCGCGCAGCGATGGGGAGGGGGGGTAGATGGGACATTCCGGGGCAGAGTGGGACATTTTTAGACGCAAAATCAGAAAAATCGCTCCGCTTTCGCGACAGGAAGAGAGAGTCTCACGCAGAGGCGCAAAGGCGCAGAGAAGACAAAGTAATTTTCTTCTCTGCGCCTTTGCGCCTCTGCGTGAGATCTTTCTTCATTGGATTGGAGAAATCCCCCGCGTTTATAACGCGTGGCCTTTTGTCCGCCTCAAACGGGTCTGGTATAAATCTTCCGATCCCCAACCATCGAGGAGAGAGCCATGGGCATTTTCAATAAGCTTCGCAACGAGCTGATCGACATCATTCAGTGGACCGACGACACCCAGGACACGCTGGTCTGGCGATTCCCCCGTTACGAAAACGAAATCAAGAACGGAGCGCAGCTCATCGTGCGCGAATCGCAGGTGGCGGTGTTCATCCTTCAGGGTCAGCTTGCGGATGTCTTCCAGCCCGGGACGCACACCCTGACAACACAGAACCTTCCGATTCTCTCGACTCTGGCCGGTTGGAAATACGGGTTTCAAAGCCCGTTCAAGGCCGAGGTGTATTTCGTCTCCACGCGCACGTTCACGGACAAGAAATGGGGGACGCAGAACCCGATCATGATGCGCGATCCGGAATTCGGCCCGGTGCGGGTGCGGGCGTTCGGGGTGTTTGCCATCAAGGTGAAGGACGCCGCCGCGCTCATCAAGAACATCGCGGGGACCGAAGCGCGATTCACCACCGACGAGATCGAGCAGCAGTTGCGGGAGATGGTCGTTTCGCGGTTTGCCGATGCGCTGGGGAACAACAAGATGCCTGTGCTGGACCTGGCGGGCAATTACGACAAGATGAGCCGATGGGCGTCGGCGTCGATTCAGCCGGACTTCGACGCCTTCGGGCTGCAAATCTGCAACTTCGTGATCGAGAACATCTCGCTGCCTCCGGAGGTGGAGGCGGCCATCGACAAGCGCAGCAGCATGGGGGTGATCGGGAACATGCAGACGTACGCGCAATACGAAAGCGCCAGCGCCATCCGGGACGCGGCGAAGAATCCCGGCGGTCTGGCGGGCGCGGGCGCGGGGTTGGCCGCCGGATATCAGATGGCCAACCAGATGGGCCAGGCATTCGCAGGCGGCGCGGCTTCCGCGCCTCCGCCGCTCGCTCAGGCGGCGGCTTATTTCATCGCCATCAACGGCGCCCAATCGGGGCCGCATGCCGTGACCGATCTTTCCGCCAAAGCAGCCGCCGGCCAGTTCACC
>JBEKXM010000307.1:0-10048 GCA_049512115.1 Tepidisphaeraceae bacterium
CTTGGCCGGCAACGGAACCTACTCCTTCAGTGGTGTGATCCAGGATTCGACCAACACCGGGAACATCACCGCGCTGACCGTGAACCTGGCGCCCGGCGGCACACAAACGCTCTCCGGCGCTAACACCTACACCGGCCCCACCACGATCACCGGCGGAACGCTGTCGCTCACCGCCGGCGGCTCGGCCTCCGCCAGCACTTCCATCAACATCAACGGCGGTACGCTGGACGTATCCACCACCACTCCGACATACACCATTGGGTCGACGCAAACTCTGCTGGGACAAAATCCAGCCTCCGGCAGCGCCGTCACGGGACCGTTGAACATTGACGGCACTCTCAGCATAGGTCAGGTCGGCCACGTTTCCGCCGCCACCTTGACGATTACCGGCGCTGTGGTGCTGGGGTCTACCGCGACTTCAAACTTCGATTTGTTCAACACGACCGGCTCGGCCGACCTGTTGAAGATCGGCTCGTCCGGCAGTGGTGCTCTGACTGCGGGCGGTGTCCTCGACGTGGCTCAAGCCAGCGGATTTAGCGGGACGTTTGCCGCCGGAGAGTCTTGGGACTTGCTGAGTTTCGGCGGCGAAAGCGGCACATTCAGTACGATCAATCTGCCGACGTTGTCCGCCTCCCTGGCCTGGAACACCAGCCAGTTATACACCAACGGAACTATCTCCATCATCTCCACCGGCCCCGCCAGCCTGACCTGGAACAACACCGGCGCCGCTTCGCCGACCAACGGCACGACTTGGGACACCACCAACAACAACTGGAACAACGGCACCAGTGCAACAACGTACAGCGATGGCGCTGCCGTCACCTTCAACGACACCAACAACGGCCATTACGCGGTGACATTGACCAGCACCGTCAGCCCCGGCTCGGTGACCGTCAGCAACAGCCTGGGCAACTACACTATCAGCGGCACGGGCAAAATCGTCGATGACGGGTTCACAAAATCCGGCACCGATACGCTGACCATCGGTGTTGCCCTGAGCGTCGGCAGCATGAGCATCAGCGGCGGAACGCTGAAGCTGGCCACGGGCGTCTCCGGCGGCTCCGGACCCGCCGTCACCAGTCCCATCGACCTCACGTCGCTGTCGATCACCGGCACTGGCGTGCTGGACGTGAACAACGATCACGTCATCATCACCTACGGCGCCGGCGATCCGTTCTCGACCATCGCCGGGTACATCAAGTCCGGCTACAACGGCGGCGGGTGGAACGGCCCGGGGATCATTTCCTCCGCGGCACAAATCAAGACCAATGGCCTGTCCTACGGCCTCGGCTATGCCGACGGCAAAGACGGCAAGGTCTCCGGCCTGGTCTCCGGACAAATCGAAGTGGCCTACACGCTGCTGGGCGACGCCAATCTGGACGGCCTGGTCAACGCCGCCGACTTCACGATTCTGGCGGCGAACTTCAACCAGCCGGTCACCGGCTGGGACCTGGGCGATTTCAACTATGACGGCCTGGTGAACGCCGCCGACTTCACCGACCTGGCGGCCAACTTCAACCAGAGCGTCAGCGGCGCGGCCACGGCCGGCGACGTCGCGGCGCTCGACGCCTTCGCCGCTGCCAACGGCTTGTCCATACCGACGTCCAGTGTGCCCGAACCAGCCTCGACAGGCCTGTTGACTTTGGGTCTCGTCAGCGTACTGGCGCGGCGACGTCGTAAGGAACGCCGCGTTAAATGACGAGGTAAGACATTGTGAAAAGGAATGCCATGCACATAGTTCATCGACGGCGCCCGAAAGGATTCACACTGGTCGAACTGCTGGTTGTGATCGGCATCATCGCGCTGCTGATCTCAATCCTTCTGCCGGCGCTGAACAAGGCGAGGGCGGCGGCGCAGCTTACCCAGTGCGCCTCGAACATGCGACAATTGGCGGCAGCCGTATTCATTTACCAGGCAGAGAACAACGGATCGTATCCCCCCCCGTGGTCGGCTTGTAACGCAACTTCGCCAACCTCGCCGGACCTTAGTCACACCCAACCCCCTTGCCTCTATACGCTCTTGCTTGGCCTGCCGCAGAGCGCTCCGCAGTTCGTAAATGTCCGTGTTTGTCCGGCAGCGCTGGATATCTTCGGCGGCATTCCTAACGGTTGGGTGAATCAGAATCCTACTCAGGGGCAAGCAGTTTACTCTTACAAATACAACTATATCCTTGGCGGCTGCGATACCAATACCACCGTAGTTAATGTCGGACATCCCGTCTACAACGGGGCGTTAAGCACGCCCGAGTTCTTTCCACGTCCGCTGCGAACCGTTCCGAATTCGGCCAACACCGCAATGTTCATTGACTATCCGCAACTGCAGGTTTGCTCGCTGGCTTCCAAGACGCAGGCAAACGGCGGTCCGGATAATCGTGGATTTAAAGGGGGGACAGGCGTGTTCCGCGCCTTTCCCGCTACCGCTCCGGGCGGTTTTCGCGAAGCAAATCCGAATTCGCCTGACACGAGTAAACATCAGACGATCGGCGACATTGCCCCGGTCCATTACATTACGAACGCTATTCACGTGCTTAACCCCCAGATTGGTTCGTTCGCGGCAATGGCAGGTACGATCAACGTCGCGTATTGCGATGGGTCTGTACGCGATGTGCAGGTGGTCCAAGGTCAAACCGTGGGCAGTAACTCTTCCAACATAAAAGACGCCTTCGTAGAAGACCCCACCAGCGGGGGCAACGGCTTCGTGCTTCAGGGCGTCGACGGCATCATTCCCGCAACGGCTTTCGATCCAACGCAACCTCCTTGATTCTTATTGTAGGATGTTTGGAATATAGCGATCGCCTGACGGGAGTCGATTTATGGGTATATGTGAGACACTGGACAGGCGGAAGAACGTTACGTTGGCGATTTGCGGGATTGTCATCGTTGCCGCCGTCATCATCATTTTCGCTGAAAGTCGATCCGCCAGCCTACAGAAAATAGATAGGGCGTTTTACAGCGACGATGACGGCCAAACCTACTTCGTGGATTCGGTGGATAAGCTCTTTCCGTTTGACCATAACGGTAAGCAGGCCTATCGCGCTTATGTCTTCAAATGCGGTGACGGAACGACTTTCGTTGGCTATCTGGCACGATACACCGATAGCGCAAAATCAAGGCTTCAGGAGCTTATGGCCCGGCCCTACAACGAGGTCGCTCAGCAGATTGCGGATGCGGAATCGGCTGGTACAGAAGTAAAGAAACCAGGTGACTCGACTTGGTACCCGCAGACTTCGCCACGCGCCGCTGAAATCCTGCTTCCAAAGTCTCCCAAGGGTGGGCCGGTGGAGGGGGTAATACCTTGAAAAGAGTCCCGTCGGTCGTACGATGGGCGTAGCCCATTACTTGCAAATTATGCAACACGGCATGCAATCCGCCGACTGTATGCGCGACGGCGGATTCTGATCGCCTTGCTTCCCCGACAACATGATCACGGCCTTTGACTACCTCAGCATCGCGTTTTACTTCACGTTCGTCGTCACGGTCGGCGTCGTGTTTTCCCGGCGGAACAAAAATACCTCGGATTATTTCCGCGGCGGCGGAATCATGCCGTGGTGGATGGCGGGCGCGTCGGCTTGGATGGCCAGCTTCAGCGCTTGGACGTTCACCGGGGCGGCCGGGAAAATATTCACCCAGGGTTTTTACGTCCTGCTGTTGTATTACTCCTCCCTGGTGCCGCTGCTGGCGCTGCTTTTCTTCACCTGTTACCGCTTTCGCCGGATGCGCGTGGTGACGCCGCTGGAGGCGATCCGCATGCGCTACGGGGCGGGGACTCAGCAGTTTGTGACCTGGCTCCGCCTGCCTTTCCTGCTGTTGTTCGGCGGCGTGGGCTTGAACACCGTGGGCGTGTTCATGTCCGGCGCGTTCAACGTTCCCTTGCCGACGGTGATCGTGATCCTCGGCGTGCTGGTGACGTTCGTGTCTCTCGTGGGCGGCGCGTTCGGCGTGGCGGCGAGCGACTTCGTGCAGATGTTCCTGGTGGTGACCATCACGCTCGTGATCTCGGCGCTGGCGCTGGCCCAGCCGCAGGTCGGTGGCTTCCACGGCCTGTGGCAGAAATTGCCCTCGCGGGATTTTCACTGGGGCGAATTCGCGCGGCCCGAATTCATCACCCTCTGGTTTTTGGCGCTGCTGCTGAACAATCTCTTTGGAAACAACACCATGGTGCTGATCTTTCCGTTATTCGGCACACTGATCGGGCCGCTGATGTGGATGCTGCCGCCGTTGGTGGCATCGGCGATATACACCCCCGGCCAAATTCACAACGTCTTTCCGAACCTCGGCAGACATCCCGAGGAAGGCGCGTTTCTGCTGACGGCGCACGACGTGTTGCCGAAAGGGATGCTCGGCCTGCTGGTCTCGGGCATTTTCGGCGCGACTCTTTCAAATCTGGACGCCAGCGTGAATCAGGGCGTCGGCATCCTCGTCCGCAATTTCTATCTGCCGGTGATTAACCCGCAATGTCCGGAGAAGAGACTCTTGATCCTCAGCAAAGGCGCCACGGCGATATTCGGCGTCATTATCATCGGCATCGGCCTGATCGTGAGCGAGTGGCGGACGGCATCGTTGTTTGATTTCCTGAATCAACTCGGGGTGAGTCTCTGGCTGCCGCTGGCGATCCCGATGTGCCTCGGCCTTTTCTACAAGCGCACGCCGCCGTGGTCGAGTTGGACGACGGTCCTAATCGGACTGTCGATGTCGTGCGTGATGAAGTTCTGCACCAGGCCCCAGATGTTCAACTGGATTCCCGGCCTGCACGGACCGTTCACGCCGGAGGAGGCGACGCAATACTATCTCTTCGCAACCGTCGGCGGCGTGTCCATCGTGTGTATTGCGTGGTTTTTCTTCACGTCGCGGTTCTACGAATCGTCCTCGCCGCAATACAAGGCGACCGTGGAGGCATTTTTTGCGCGGCTAAAGACGCCGGTGGAAGACTTGACGGACGCACAGGCGAAGGAAAACCACAAGGTTGTCGCCGCCATCGGGCGGCTGTGCATGATTTTCGGGGCCTTCGTTTTGCTCCTCATGCTGGTTCCCAATGAAGCAGTGAAACGGCTGGCCTTCTTGTTCTGTGGTGGAATGATTTTTATTGTCGGCTGGTTGTTGCAGCACGTTTCCAGCCGGAAACAAGCGGCGACGGCGCGACAAACCGCGGAAGCGGTTTCCTCGAAGTAGATTAACAAATGAAGATCAAGGCATTTATCTGCGCGCTGTTGCTCGCCGCGGGCGCCGCCTGGGCCGACCATCCCGAGGTGCTCGCTGGCCCCGGCGACCACGACGCCGTCGCCGCCAAGCTGCGCGACCAGGATTGGGCGCGAGCCAAATACGACAAGTTGAAAGCGCGCGTCGACGAATACGTGCGCCAAAGCAACGACGACCCCGCGTGGCTGTCGTCGCGGCTGGCGATGAACTGGGAAACTCACTACACCACGCCGGTTTGCGAGAAGAGCCGGTTCATCCGGGGCGAGGGGCACGCCCCGGCGCCGACGCCGCGGTTTGCCGGAGCGCGCGACTGGGCCACCAACTTTTCCGCTCCGGAGAATCTCGCCGACTTCCTTCCCAACAACGACGACGACCAAGGTCGCATCTATCTCCACGATCGCCAGACGAACCACGACGAGTGGGTTGCCCCCGGCGTCACCGGCCGGACGATCGAAACGATCAATCTTCGCGTCATGCAGGCGGCGGCCGATGCGTCGTTCGTCTACTGGATTACCGGCGACGAGAAATACGCCCGCTTTGCCGCGGGCGCCCTCTGGACCTACATGCAGGGTTTCGCCTACGTCAACCCGCCCAAGCTGCCGCCGGGCGACACGAGCATGAGCCGCATCATCGGCACCACGTCGTTCGAAGTGATCCACGAGGACATCGTCACGCCGCTGGCGCTCAGCTACGACTTCCTCCACGATTACCTCGCCCGCCAGGGCAGGGACCTGACCGTTATCCAAATCGGACTGAAGCGGATGATCGACCGCGTTATCGACGGCGGCAGCCGGGAAGGCAACTGGAACCTCAACCAGGCCCGCATCATCGCCTACGGCGGCTTGGCGCTGGAGAACAACGACGCCTATTCCGACCACAAGGGACGGCCGTATTACATCGACGTCGTCCTTAATGCCGACCTTCCCAACCAACTCGGCATCACGCGCGTGATTCACCACGCGCTGGACGAGAAAACGGCCCTGTGGCCCGAAGCTAGCGGATACGGCTTTGGCGCGGCCAAGGATCTCACCCTGATCGCCTCGCTCGTCGGCAACAGCTCGGCCGGGCAAGCTGTCTTGAGCGATCCGATCCTGCCGCGAAACGTCCTGGCGCAGGCGGACATGACTTATCCGAACGGCCTGGCCGTCGGTCTGGGCGACACAACCGATACGCTGGTGAACGCGGAGTAACTGGAACTGTTGATCGCCGACGACCGCGGCCGCGGCAATGCGGCGCTCGAGGCGCAGCTTACCGCGATCCTTCGGCGGGAAATCGGCTCCCACAACTACGACCGGGCCGCTTCGCCCGACGATCTGGTCGCGCTGACCAAGTACGTCGCTCAACTCAAGTCCGCCTCCGGCGCAGGGGCGCCTCCGCTGGTGCGCACCTTCTTCGGTCAGCCGCTGAACGTATTGGTGCAGCGCAATCTCACCGGCGAGCCCGAGACTTCGCTGGCGGCCGCGATCTACGGCACCGCCGGCGGTCACATCCACGCCAACGGCCTGGCCATCGAACTGTACGGCGCCGGCCTCACCATGGGAGCCGACCCCGGCCGCGGTGACAGCTACTGGACGAAGGACCAGGCCGAGTATTACAGTCAACCGCCCGCGCACAACACGGTGATCGTGAACGGCCGATCCGACTACGGCATTGCTCCCAAACAGCAAATCCCCATGACGGTGCAAATCGCCGAACCTGCCTGGTCTGACTCAACCCAGCCCGCCGCGGCGCTGTGTCCGAACGTCGGCTTCGCCCAATGTGGCTTCGAGTACGCCGCCCCCGTCACCGCCGCACAGCAGCGCACGCTCGCGCTGGTGCGGCCCGAGGGCGCCGACAGTGGAGGGCTTGCCCTCCACGCCGGCTTCTACTTTGACGTCTTCCGCTCCCGCGCACAGCCCGCCACGTCCGCCGCGGAGGCTTTGCCTTCCGCCAATTCCCACGACCAATTTCACGATTACCTCTACCACAACATCGGCCAGCTCATATCGCTGACCGATGCCGCCGGCCAGCCGTTGGACATTGCCGCGTCGAACCAACTGGATCCCGATGGAACGCTGCTCAAGGGGTACACGTATTTCAAGAACGAGCGCTCCACCAAGACCGCCGACGGTTGGCACGCCCGATTCGGCCTCACCGTCGCCGACGTGCCGCGGATGATGGACCTTTGGATGCCCGGCCAAGACGGCCGCACGCTATTTGCCGTTGAAGCGCCGCCCGACCACGAGGCGCGGGACGACCCCAGGCTAAAGCTGATGGACCAGCCCATGCCCACGCTCATCGTCCGCCAGCGCGGGGACGCCTGGGACCGCCCGTTCATCGCAGTCTACGAGCCCTCCACGGGCACGCGCCCGTCGAGCATCGAGTCCGTCGAGACGCCGCGTTTATCCGCGCAAGACCGGGCTCTGGCCGGCTGCGTGGTTCACGGCAAGTCGTCCGCCTACACCGTGCTGCTGATGCAAGACGATCATCCCACCTCCCCGCACGCCGACGTGAACGGCGCCCGCTTCCAAGGCAGCTTTGGCGTGGTGATCATCAGCGGTAATCGCGCGCCGCAGCTTTACCTCGGCAGCGGCACGATGCTTTCCTCTGGCCAAGAGAGCCTCGCCGCCATCCCGGTCACCCCCGGCCAGGCTCCCGCGCCGGTCAGCGCCGCCTTGTGGCCCGACGGCGCGGGGTGGCGATATTCGGCATCCGCGCCTGTGCGCGTCACCATCCCCTTCACCGCTCCTCCTGGCACGACCGCTGTCGACGGCCTCGGCGTTTTCCGCGGGCAAGCCGGCTCCGCCAAGAGTTGCCCCGCCCAGCTCCGCATCTCGCCTGACCGCAACGGCGCCAACGCCGTGCTCGCCACGGTCTCGCTGCCGGCCGACACCGATCAACTTCTGACGCTGCTCACGCCCGTCACACCGGTTGCCAAGTGACGACCCGCACCTCAAGTGACGCAAGTGCCGCTTCCGCCGATGGGGTGCGTGTCGGTTGCTGCTGAGAATTTTCCCCTCCCCTTGTACTCAGGGGGAGGGTTGGGGTGGGGGTCGAACGTCGATTGGCCCGCGAAACCCCCGCCATGACCCTCCCCCCGGAGTACCTGGGGAGGGGAAGAAAAGGGCTTACAAAATGTGTCACGTACTCTCGCCGATGTTGCCGAGCCACGCGCACAACGTCGCCGCATCGCGGCGGAATTGGTCCACGTTGTCGTCGCGGACGAACTCGAGCGACGCGTAGCGCGATTCCCCATCGGCCGCCGACTGGTCGGCAGCCGCCTGAAGGTACGCCGGCCAGCGGTCCGCGCCCTCGGCCAGCGCATGGCGGTGCAGGTGGTCGGGCCACCAGTGAAAAACGTGCAGGTGAGCCAATCGATGGCGCACGCGTTGCAATCCTGAAAGGGCGGCCGAGGGATCCATCCCATTCGGCGGCTGCCAGAAGGTTCGCAGGTTCGCGCGGTTCACCTCGTCCAGCAGACGCAGGCACGAATCCACGTCGTCGGTGAGCGTGCCGCCGTGGAATTCGGTGGCAACGATCAGGTTTCGTTCCGCCGCCCGGTCGCAACACAGCGCCAGTTGTTCCGCCACCGCGGCCCGATCGCCCGGACTCGCCTCACCCGATCCGCGCGTGCCTGCCCACACGCGCACGAATCGCGAGCCCAACTCCGCCGCGGTATCCAGCACTGCATCCGCGGTGGGATTCGTACCCGTCGCCGATTCCGGGCGGTAATACGAACCATACGCGCTGACGGCCAGCCCGTGATCCTCGCTCATTCGCCGCACCGCGCGGGCGGCGGCAAGGTTGCCGTGCGGCACGTGCACGTCACCGCCCCATTCGATCGCCGCGAGATGCGCGTCGACCGCCAACTCCACGATCTGCTTTGCCGAGTGTGATCGGAACGTAACCGACACCAGCCCCGGCTGAATCGTCCGTTGGTTCGCTGCACTCACGTTCCCCTCCCAGTCGCGCCAGCTTTGCCCGCGATGCTGCCGCGGCGCTCGAGCAACACCACCTTTGCGCTGAACGGCTCGGCGCCGCGCCAGGTCATCCCGCCGCCGGCCAGCGAGATCGATCCGCAATTGCCAAGCGTGTGGGTCACTTTCCAGTTACCCTCCGGCAACGGCACGCTCAGGTCCGCCGACGGCGGGGCGGCGAAGGCGTGCAGCACTGCCAGGGCCGATCGGCCATCGGCCGCCGTCCTCACCACCACCTGCCAACCGCTTGGATGTCGCCAGCTCTGGCCTATTTGCCCGAACCGCCGGCTCCTGCCGTCGCGGATGATCGGCGCCGCCCGGCGATAGAACGCCATCGCCTCTCGCACGTGCGCCCACTGCGCCTGGCTCAGCCGATCGATTTCGCCGCTGAGGCACATGCGCCCAAGAAACGTGCCGGCCAGGCTGTAATCCAGCCGCCGCTCGTCATCCGTGGCGTGCAGCACCGCCCAGACTTGGCTTTGCCGCGGCAGCATCAACCGGTGCAAATTCGCCGCGATGATCGGGATTTCCGGCAGCTCGTGCGCATCGGAAAAGCTGCTCATCGCCGTTCGCGCCAGCATGCTTGGCTCCAGCCGATGGCCGCCGCTCGAACAGTTCTCGATCACCAAATCCTTCAGCTCGTCCCGTATGCGATCGAAGAATCGGTAGATGCCGAGCACTTGCCGGCGCAGGCCCTCGCCCTGGCTCTCGGCGCCGTCGCAGCCCAAGCCCGCCGTCTCGTTGTAATCCACCTTCAGGTAGCCGAAGCCGCAATCCCGCAACGTGCCGATGACGCGCTGGGCCAGGTAGTCGATGGCGGCCGGGTCGTTGAGGTTCCAGAATCGCCGGCTGCGCACGGTGATCGGGATGCCGTCGCGCGTCAGCAGGTGATCGGCC
>JBEKXM010000308.1:0-5937 GCA_049512115.1 Tepidisphaeraceae bacterium
CTTTCTCGATCTTCCCACGGACTTGATCGTTTGATTTTTTTCCGATATTTAGCAGAGTCTCCTTTGCCGATGCTGGAAAATCTCGAATCGGGTTTGAAAAAACCTGCTTGAGCAAACACCGGCTCTCGAGTTTTTCAAGCATTTCGCCACAAAGGGTTCTCTTCCGCTCGTGGTTTGCAAACTCCCGCATAAATCGTGCATCATCCCATTTCAGATAATTGGCAACGAAATGTGCGGAATTATCAAATTCATAGAGTCTCCGTAAGCTTTTAATCTTGTCTTCTTCGATGCCAAGCATGATCGCCCGTACGATCATCTGATCCGTGATCAGGCGAACACGATGTCGGTATACATTGGTCGTCAAGTAATACTTTGCAAGAACGAATTGCTCCACTGCGTGCAATCCATCCGGCTCAATCATCAATTCCTTTTCGTCCTTCGGCCCATAAACAGTCAACGAACGATGCAATTGGTCGATGTCGAAGACACCGTATTGCACTCCGCAGAACAAGCTGTCACGCAATAGGTAGTCCTGCTTATCAGCGTCCAACGGACCCGAGACGATTGACTTCAATGCCGGTTGCCCTTCACCGGGACCGAGCAACTTCGCAACACGCTGCGACATATCTTCGCCGATGATTCTTTGAATCTGGTCATCCGTCTGGATCAAACGCGCGGTGACAAGCTCATGTATCGTTTCCTTCTTCTGATCAGGCTCCAATCTCTTTCGATCGCCGTATCGGTCGAGCGCGTTTTCTGAAACATGACTAAACGGTCCATGACCGATGTCATGCAATAATGCCGCGAGGCGCACAAGACGAACTTCGCTGTCAGCAAACCCGAGGGTACTCGCCATCAGCCCCGCAACGTGTGTCACGCCAAGCGTGTGATCAAACCGAGTATGAAGCGCGCCGGGATAAACCAAACTCGCCAGCGCGAGCTGTCGGATGCCTCGCAACCGCTGCAAAGCACGCGTCTTCAGTAACTTCACCTCCTCTTCTTCGAGGATAATGAAATTGTGAATTGGGTCTCTAACCCGTGTTGCGTCCATGCAATCCTCACGAAACGTCCTGAGTTCCGCTATCCTAACACCCACCGAACAACTGTCAAGGCTGTAGTTGTCAGTATTCTTTGGCTTCCCTGAATCTTCATATTTGTAGCTGCCATTGATTAGCGGAGCAACTACGGAGGGACTGACGACGGTCAGATCTTTGCCTCCGGCGGCGATCGCCGCATTTCTCCGGCCAGCCGTGAAGGTCGGTTGATGGCGGGCAGTCACCAACCCAACTCAAACTGTGAACGCGTCCCCAATCCCCGCCCTAAAACGTCTTCCTCTGCCGCGCCGTCGGAATGTTCAGAATCTTCCGGTATTTCGCCACGGTTCGGCGGGCCAGGTCGATCCCCTGGGCTTTGAGTTTTTCCACGATCTCGTCGTCGTTCAGCGGATTCTTCGGGTCCTCGTTGCCGATGATCGCCTTGAGTTTTTCCTTCACGGCATCCCAGCTCATGTCTTCGCCTTCGGAGCTGGTGGTGCCGCCGGAGAAGAACCGGCGCAATGGAAACACGCCGCGGGGGGTTTGAATCCACTTTTCCGAAACCGCGCGGGAGACCGTGGCGACGTGAATCCCCAATTGATCGGCGACGTGGATCATGGGCAGCGGCTTGAGGAATTCCGGGCCCTTGTCGAAGAAATCGCGTTGGGCGTCCACGACGGCGCGGATCACGCGCATGATCGTGCTGCGGCGCTGCTCGATGCTTTCGATGAGCCAGCGGGCGTTGCGGACGTTATTCGACAGGAATTCGCGGGTTTTCTTGTCTTGCGACCGGTCCTTGATCATCTTGCGGTACATCCCGCTGATGTACAGGTTCGGAGCCGGATCGTTGGTCATCTCGATCTCGTACGTGTCCTGGTCCTCGTCATAATAGATCATGGCATCGGGCGTGATCGGCGGCGCGTCGGTGCCGCCGATCTGCTTGCCGGGGAACGGATTCAAGCGCGACAGATGCTTGACGGCGCGTTGGATTTCCTCGATCGGCCGGCCGAGCTTCCGGCTGATCTGCGGGTAGCGGTTCATTTCCAGGTCGTGAAGATGTTCGGTGATCAGCGCCCGCTCCAGCGGGAAATCGTGGCTTTCGGAAAACTCCTCGTCGTCGTCCAGCGCGTCGAGTTGAATCAGCAGACATTCCTGAAGCGTCCGCGCCCCCACGCCGGTCGGCTCGAGCGTTTGGATCTGCTTCAGCGCTTCCTGCAAATCCTGGATCGTCACCGGAGTTTTGGATTCTTTTTGCACGTCCTCGAACTTGGCCCGGAAATATCCCTCGGCATCGATGTAGTTGATGAGGATTTGACCGGCCTTGCGAATCTCCGGCGAGCATTCGACGAAGGTCCATTGCTCCATCAGGTATTCCGCCAGCGTCACGCCGCGCGCGGCGGTGTTGTTCATCGCATCGAGTTTTTTGTCGCGTTCCCCGTCGTAGGTCGCCGCCTGGCGGAAATTGCCGCCGTTGGTGACGAATTCCTCGTTCTCGAGATAGTCGGTGATCTTTGTGAGCCGGTCGAAATCCTCCGATTGGCTGGAATTCTCTTTCACAACCAGCGCCCGCTCATCCTCGGAGAAATCCTCGTTTCGGGTGTGTTCCTCGCCCTGGCCATCGGCCGGGGCCTCGCCGGGTTCCGGTTCGTTCTCGCGAATTTCCAAAACGGGGTTGCTTTGCAGTTCCTGCTCGATCCGCTCCTCCAGCGCCATCAGCGGCAGTTGGAGAATCTCCATGCTCTGGATCATGCGGGGCGTCAGGAGCTGCCGCATCTCCGTCCGCATCGATGTTGATTGCGTTAACTGCATATATCCAAGCACGTTATCAATTTCGTGCCTCTCTTGGGCACGAAATTTGCTGTGTCCAATATATCATCCCTCCGCACGGCTGGCCAACTGCAAATTGCCGTGCCCTCCACCGGAGTCTATCGTCCTGCTCTGGTCCTGAGTCGATCCAAGTCGTAAACCAAAAGGCAATGCCCGATAACTTGATCCGGAGGAATCCTGCGCAGGCGGGCAAAACGGTCCGTTGGATCGTATTGGCCCGTCAGCTCCACCGGGCTGAGGATCAGCAGGCCGTGGTCTGGAGCAAGTCCAACGACCGGATCAGCACATCCTTCCGGGCGGGCGATCCAGCTCCCATTAATCACCAGATACTCCGTCAATCTGGGGCCGATCTGCTGGAAAAGGTCCTGATCCAGTGGTCCGAAATAGGCCAGGTAGATCGATCGGCCATCCGCCGGCCGGGCTTCGATCCATCTCCGGACTTGCTTGGTCCCCTGACCCCAGTCCACATTGCTGTCGCTGATGTCAAGATATGCCGATTGGCGCGGGAAATTGACGTAGCTCAAATAATCCGGCGTCCAGGCGGCAACGTCGATGGCGCCGGCGGCGACGGCCAACCACGCGACGATCGGGCGAATCCGCCCCGGCTCGGCGAGGACTCGCGAGCAGAGCATCAGCAGAAAGATTTCGGCCGGCAGGAAATGGCGGAATCCAATATCGATGTACTGAAGCATCGTCGCGGCCGTCCACGCCACGGCGCAAACCGCCAGCGGGAATTCCTCGTAGCGCGGTTTGATTCGCCACGCCGACGCCAGCGCCAGCACGGCGACAATCCCCATCCCGATGGGAACCTTGTAGGTGGCAACCACCGGGAAGTAGTACCACCATCCGAACAGGGAAGTTTTCCCCAAGAGATATCCGGTCTGGCCCGCTCGCTCCTGGAGGATCGGGTCCCACACGGACTCGACGTAAAGTCCGGCGGGAATGCCGCCGCGGAACGGCCCGTTGCGGAAGATGGCGCGATCGCTCAACTTGAACGGCGCGCTGACGTCTCCCAGCAGCAGGACCCAGATGACCACCGGCACCAGGGCGGAAGCGACCAAAAAGGATTTGACTTTGCCCGGCAAATCCGCCCGGTCGCGCAGCCGCCAGTGGACCATCGCCAGAACGACCGCAACCGCCGGCAGCAGGATGCCGCTGGGCTTGAGGAGCATGGCCACTGCCACGGTTGCCGCAACTTGAACCTGCCGGATAACCGTCGGCGCCGCGACGAATCGCCAAACGGCCCAGGCCCCAATCACGATTCCCTCGACGGCAAGGCCATCGGGCGTCGGCAGCGGCACGAGGGCGGCAAGCGTCGGCTCGGTGAGCACCATCGCCAGCGCCAGCCACGCCGATGCCGCCGAATAAATCGACCGAACCCACACAAAAATCACGGCCACGCCGGGCAAAAACAGCAGCGATTTCCAGATCGCCGTTTCGATACGCACATGGTCCGGCAAGACGTAGCAGAACTTGGCCGGCGGCGGGAGATCGTGCGACCAGGCGCTGGCGAGGAGCGGGTCCGACAGGTGCTGCCCATTGAGCCAGGCCGGAACGGCAAGCAGCGCTTCGCCCAGGGGAGGATCGTTAAGCCGAATCCCGCGCAGGGTTTTGAAGTCTTGGCGCAAGAAGAGCAGCCCGCGATAGAGATGATAGTTCTCATCGAACGTCGGGCCGTGGAAGTGAGCGATGAGGATTCCCCGAAAGATCAGCACCGCCGCCGCGATCAGCGTGGCCATCGTCAGCGAGCGATCCCATCCGCCGCGCTTCGCCGGGTCCCTGGTCATGCCGAGAGGATACCAGATCAGCCGCCGCCGGCCCGGTCTTTCCACCACAACTCCAACATGACCAGGGCGTAGAGCCGCTGCGAATGATCCACCCGGCCGCGGCAGTGTTCGTCGATCATTTTTCGCCAAATGGGTGACTGAAAATGCCCGGCGGCGAAGGAATCTTTCGCCGCCAGCAAATCCTCCATCATCGGCCGCAGTGATTTACGCAGCCATTGTCCGATCGGGACGGCGAATCCCATCTTCCGGCGTCGAAAGACAAAATCGGGCAGGCCTGCCGCGAAGGCTTCTCGCAGCATCCGCTTGGGGCCGCCTTTGAGCAATTGCGCCGTTGAAAGCCCGGCCGCCAAGCGAACCAATTCATGATCCATGAACGGCGAGCGCACCTCCAGGGCGTGCAGCATGGACGCCCGGTCCAACTTGGTCAGCAAATCCCCGGGCAGATAGGTCACGCGATCGGTCGCCAGCGCCGCCTGCACCAGATCGCGCCCTTCCTGAAGGAGCGCGTAGGCCTCGGCCACGCCCTGCCGCTGCCGCGGTAGTTCCGCCGGATAAATCGCCTGAAGCGAATCGGCATCGAACAACCCGACATAAGCCGCGTATCGCTGGGCCGCGGGCAAACCCAGCCCCGCCAGGAATCGCCGGGCTTTATGGATGGAAGATTTCGGATGCCCGCCCGGCAGCGCTGCCGCCATCCGGCCCAAAATGCCGGGCATTTTCTGCCCGACCCGCCCCAGCCGCATCGCCCGATAGCGGTCGTACCCGCCGAAAAGTTCGTCTCCCCCGTCCCCGCTCAGCGCCACCTTCACGTGCCGGCGCGTCTCGCGGGAGAGATAATGCGTCGGCAGCGCCGATGAATCCCCGAACGGCTCGCCAAACACCTTGGCCAGTTTCGGCAAATCCTCGGCCGCGTCCACGCGAACCGTGAATTGCCGATGCTCCGTTCCCAGGCTTGCGGCCACCTCGGCGGCGTAGCGCGTCTCATCGTAACGCGGATCGTCAAACCCGATGGAAAAGGTCAGGACCGGCTGGTCCGGCGCGACCATCTTCATTGCCGCGGCGATGACGCTGCTGTCGATTCCGCCGGAAAGAAAACATCCCACCGGCACGTCCGCCACGAGCTGCCTCCGCACCGCCGCCAGCACCGCCGACCTCACTTCCTCCGCACTGGCCGGCGCCGTTTTCTGAATTTCGTTGGGATCGAAATAGCGCTGCAACGCCGCTGGCCCTTCCGTCCCGCAGCGCATCCAGCATCCCGGGGCCAACTTGCCCACGCCCCGATAAATCGT
>JBEKXM010000309.1:0-8533 GCA_049512115.1 Tepidisphaeraceae bacterium
TAATGCCCGTCCGCCAGTTCCTTGGCGACGGCGCCGATCACCTGCTTGGCGTCGCCGAACAGCATCAGCGTCCGGTCCAAGGTGTACAATTCGTTGTCGATCCCCGCGAAGCCGGGGTTCATCGACCGTTTGATGGCGACCACCGTTTTGGCCTTGTCGGCGTTGATGATCGGCATGCCGTAGATGGGGGAGGATTTGTCGTGCCGGGCGGCGGGGTTCACGACGTCATTGGCGCCGACGACCAGGGCCACGTCGGTTTGGGAAAGATCGCCGTTGATTTCGTCCATCTCCACCAGGCGGTCGTAGGGGATTTCCGCCTCGGCCAGCAGGACGTTCATGTGTCCGGGCATTCGGCCGGCGACGGGGTGGATGGCGAATTTCACGTCCACGCCGCGGCGGGTGAGTTGATCGTACAGCTCGCGCACCTTGTGTTGGGCCTGGGCGACGGCCATCCCGTAGCCGGGGATGATGACGACTTTTTGTGCGGTCTCGAGGATTTGCGCCACCTCCTCGGCGTTGGTGGCCCGGACGGATTTTTTCTCGGCCGCCGCGGCGGACGCCTGAATCTGCCCGAACGCCCCGAACAGGACGTTGGCGAAGCTGCGGTTCATCGCCTTGCACATGATGATGCTGAGAATCAGCCCGCTCGCCCCGTCCAAGGCCCCGGCGATGATCAGCAGCTTGTTGCCCAGCACGAATCCCATCATGCTGGCGGACAGGCCGGCGTAACTGTTGAGCAGGGAGATGACCGTGGGCATGTCCGCGCCGCCGATGGGAATGATCAGCAGCACGCCGAAGACCAGGGCCAAAATCAGCAGGACTGGAAACAGCGCGTACCACTGTGGATGAACGATCAGGCCGACGGCGCAAAGCACGGCGGCGCCGAGCAGCGCGAAATTGTAGACGTTCTGGTTTTTATAGGTGAGGGGCCGGGTCGGCAGCAGGTCCTGGAGCTTGCCGAACGCCATGAGACTGCCCGTGAACGTCAGCGCCCCCAGGAGGACTTCCAGGCACAGGAAGAACATGATGACGGAGGTTGGGGGATGGTTGCGGAGATCGAAGAGGAAGTAATGAGCGGTGCCGACCAGTGCGGCGGCCAACGCGCCGAAGGCGTGGGAGAGCGCGGTCCGCTGGGGCACGGCGGTCATGGGCATGAAGACGGCCATCGGCACGCCCAGGATCGCCCCGATGGCGAATCCAACGATAATCCATTCGTAAGTGACGATGTGGTAACTGAGCAAAGCGCCGAGGATGGCGGCGGTCATGCCGATCTCGCCGGCGAGGTTTCCGCGCCGGGCGGTGGCGGGTGAGCTGAGCCATTTGAGCGCCAGCACGAACAAGACCGCGGCCAGGATGGAAGTCGCCGTGCCGATGGCGCCGGCGATCGTCGCCTGTTCACCGGGGTCAATACTGGCCAGTAGTGGGATCACGGTTTCCTCTTCTTAAACATCTTCAGCATCCGATCGGTGATCATGAACCCGCCGATGACGTTGGTCGAAGCGGCGGCGACGGCGGTGGTTCCCAGGACGATGGAAAGGGTCGTATGCTTTTCACCGGCGGCCCCGGCCAGCTCGATGGCGGCGATCACGCTGATCGCCGAGATGGCGTTGGTCAGCGACATCAGCGGCGTGTGCAGCAGCGGGCTGACACGCCGGATCACCTCCAGACCCAGAAACGCCGCCAGAATGAAAACGTAAAGATGGGACGTGAAATCAGGCATGGGCCAGCTCCTTCAGACGCGGATGAACGATCTGTCCGCCCTGGCACAGCAGGATGCCGGCGATGATTTCATCGGCCGGATCCAGCTTGGCCGCACCCTCGGCGGTCAGGATGAGTTTCATCAGGTTCAGCAGATTGTTGGCATAGACCTGGCTGGCGTGGAACGGGACGGTGCCGGCGACGTTGGTCAGGCCGATGAGGGTGACGTCGCCTTTGCGGATGATCTTGCCGGGCTCGGTGGATTGGCAGTTTCCGCCGCTGTCGGCGGCCAGGTCGACGATCACCGCCCCCATCTGCATGCGCCCCAGCACCTCGTCGGAGATCAGCTTGGGCGCGGGTTTGCCGGGGACGGCGGCGGTGGTGATCACCACGTCGGACTCGGCCACCACCTGGGCCATCAGTTCACGCTGCTTCTGCTGCTGTTCGGGTGAAAGCTCCTTGGCGTATCCCCCGGCGTCTTGGGCGCCAACGGTTTCCAGCGGAAGCTCGACGAATTTCGCCCCCAGGCTCATCACCTGTTCCTTGACCGCCGGGCGAACGTCGTAGGCGCTGACGATCGCCCCCAGCCGACGCGCCGTGGCGATCGCCTGCAAGCCCGCCACCCCGGCCCCGATCACCAGCACCTTCGCCGCACGTAGCGTCCCCGCCGCCGTCATCAGCATGGGAAAAATCCGCGGCGATTGCTCCGCCGCCAGGATCACCGCCTTGTATCCCGCCAGATTCGCCTGCGACGACAGCACGTCCATCCCCTGGGCCCGGGTGATGCGCGGCAAATACTCCAACGCCAACGCCGACACGCCCCGCTGGGCCATCGCCTTAATCAACCCCAGGTTTTTGTGCGGCGCCAGCAAGCCGGCCAGGATGACCCCGCCACGCAGCTGACCGATGTTCTCCTCCGCCGGGACGCCCACGACCAGCACGACATCGGCATTGGCCCAGCCCTCGGCGCCAACGATGGCCGCCCCGGCCGCCCGATACGCCTCATCGCCATAAGAAGAGGCCGCGCCGGCATTGGATTCGACGAGAATTTCGACGCCGGGGATGCCCAGCCGCTTCACCGTCCCCGGCACCAGCGCCACCCGCGTTTCGCCTCTGGATATTTCGTTGGGTACGAAGATTTTCATAAACCAATCAAAACGGCGCACGTCAGCGGCTTGAGCCATGGCTCGGTTTGGTGATAGGCCCAGGCGTCGCAACTGAAACAGATGCCGATGACGATGAGCATCACGCCGGGAAATGGCCTCAGGTCATCGAGAAGTAGGACGGCGGCGGGAATTGCGAAGATCGCGCTCAAAATGACGTACGAATTAGATTCGGTTCGTGGATTGAAGAGCATCAGGTAGCAGGCGCCGAATGCGGCGACAAATACGGATCGCGCCGGCTCCTGCCACCAGCGCGAAGCGAGAAGGCACAGCGCCAGGGTGGCAATCGCGGCGATCATCTGGATGACGGTCAGGACGTTTTGCGGAATGACCCAGATGGCCCAGAGAATTCCTCGCAGGTCGCAAAACGGGCGGTAGGGCAGCGCAGCCAGAAAGAGCTTGGAAGTGCAGACGCGATATTGCTCCCAAACGTAGTGGGGATTCTGCGTGGCAAACGGAACCAGGAGAAAAATCGCCAGGCCCAGCGCCAGCCGCCAGCGCATCGGCCGATAGACGGCCGCGGCAAGCAGAAGCGCGACGAAAATGATCGGCTTGACGGCGAGCGCCACGAGCAAATAGAGGGCGGCGATTGACCATCTGCGGCGGGCCAGTTCGACCGTGACGTTCAAGAGGAATCCGGCGATGTGGAGATTGGCCTGCCCGCAGCGAATGCTGGCGATGGTTGGAGCGATGGCGGCGAAGGAGCCGAAGGCGAAGACGAGGGCGGGATTTTTGGGAGACAGGAGTTTGGCCAGCCGCCACAATCCGGCCAAGTAGATCGCCATGCCGACCAGCCGCCATGCGGCGCCCCCGATGGGGTTGCCGAGCGCGGCGAAGGGCGTGTAGATGATCGCGAATTGGGGAAAATACAGGAACCCGTCGATTGACCGCATGAAGTAAAGTTCCTGGCCGGTCCACCAGTTTTGGGAGCTTTGGGCAAACAGAATGCAAATGCTGTTGCTGTTGTTGGGATGGATCACGACGAGAATGCTGATGACGATGGCGGCAGCGCCCCACAATCCCCAGGCGAGGGAGATGAAGAATCTCTTATTGAGCGAATCGACGGGATTCTTGTCGGGCATGCGAATTCCGTTCAAATTTTGGTGGAGTCGTGCCGCCCGGGCGCCAAGGCGGATTTTCGCGTCAAAAGAGGCCGCAGTTGTTCCCACTGGCGCACGTCCGCCGGGCCGGTCAGGGATTGCAACTCCGCCCAGCGCTGTACGCAATACGAGTCACGGCCGCGCAAGGTTTCGTCGGGGAGCCCGGGATGAACGACCCATTCCACCACGCCGAAGTCGGGCAGCCGCCGCAAAAAATGCTCCCACGGAGCATCGCGTCGCAGGCTGGCGCTGTCAAGCATTCCGAAATAAAAGTCATTCGCCCAAACGCCGCGGCGGGAAAAGAGCTTGGCGGCGCGTTTTCCGAGCAGATGAGCGGCGCGGCGTTTTGTGCGCACGCCGGGGGCGAAGCGCATCATGGCCGGCGGCTCCACGGTGACTCGAGTGATCGCGGGCAAAAGGCCGCGGGCGATGACATCGAGCAGCGCGTCGCGAATCACCGGCAGTTGATGCGCATGGTGATGGGCGTCCACGTGGGTGGGGGCGCGCCCGACGAGCTTGTGGAACAACTGCGCCTGGGCCGCGATTTCGTCGGTCACGGCATTTCGATCGAGCCTTGCTGTCATGGCCTTGATCCAGAGATGGCCGTTGGCGACAAAGCCGTCATCTCCGCATAGGCCGGAGGATTTGCGCGCGACGAGCGGCGCGTGGCCGCAACGGGTCAGCACCAGGTGCAAGCCAACGTCGAGGTTGGGCGCATCGGCCAACAGCGGGAGCGATGCCCGCACGTGGTCCCCGGTGATGACCATCAGGCTCGTGGCGGTCACGGGACCCCGGAGGTGCGCCTGGATAATTCCCTCGCTCGTGCGGCGGCCGATTCCGAAATCATCGGCGGTCACGACCATCGCCAACGGTTGGTCATTAGTCATTGGTCACTTGTCATTAGTCATTAGTCACTTGGTTCGTTCATTCCCGCATTTGCAAATGACGAATGACCAATGACCATTTCATGCGATGGCTTTTTCCACCTCGTCAAATCCGGCGGCGCCGTCGGCGATGAGACGATAGCCGCTTTCCTGCAATGAGATGTAGCCTTCGGGCGTCAGGGCCTTCTGGCAAGCATCGAGGCTGGGGTTCTTGAGGATGGTGTCGCGAAGCTTGGCGGTGGCGACAAGGACCTCGAAGACGGCGCGGCGCCCGAAATGGCCGGTGCCAAAGCACTTCTTGCACCCCTTGGCTTGGAAAACCTGCTTGACGGTCTTGATGCCGACGGTGGCGAATTTTTTTAGCTGATCGGCAGTGGGGGGCTTGGCGACCTTGCAATGAGGGCAAAGTTGGCGGACAAGCCGCTGGGCGACGACCACGTGCAGGCCCGAAGCCACGACATAAGGCTCGACGCCCAGATCGAGCAGCCGGAACAGTCCGCTGATCGCCTCGCGGGAGTGAACGGTGCTGAAGACGAGGTGCCCGGTCATTCCGGCCTGCACGGCGACGCGCGCCGTTTCCGCATCGCGGATTTCACCGACCAGGATGACATCCGGGTCCTGCCGCAACACGCTGCGGAGCAGGGCGGAAAACGTGTTGCCCTGGGCGTCGTTGACGGGGATCTGCGTCACGCCGTCAAGCTGGATTTCCACGGGGTCTTCGATGGTGACCACGTTGCGCTGGGTGATGTCGATATCCCGGAGGATGGCATACAGCGTGGTGGTCTTGCCCGAGCCGGTGGGTCCGCACACCAGGATCATCCCGGCATCCTGTTCGCTCGTGCGGCGGAGAATCTCGCGGGCCTTGGCGGGGAGCTGAAGGTCGTCGATGTGCAGCGGCGCGTTGGCGGCGTCCAGGACGCGGATCACCAGCTTCTGCCCGTGCATGGCCGGGGCGAAGCTCACTCGATAATCCACCCGCCGTTCAACCATTTCTTTCTTGGCCTTGGTGGGAACCTTGGCGCTGAAATGGCCCTCCTGAACGATGTTGCGCTGGGCAATGTCGATGTCGCTGAGCACCTTGACCGCCGACAGCAGCTTCACGCCCAGTTCCTTGCTGAGGGTGACGGCGTCGATCATCATTCCATCCACGCGGATGCGAACGTGAACGTCATCCATCTTCGGTTCGACGTGAATGTCGGTGGCGCGGCTGCGGAAGCACAGGAGCATGATGAGCCGAAGGATGTTGATGGCCTCGCCCACGTCTTTTTTGGCATCGGCGGGATAGGCGAGCTTTCCGCGCGCGTTGATGAGGGCGATCTGCCGGTCGGTGAAGGTTCGGTCGGTCAGGAGCTCGGAGCGCTCCCGGAGTTGGCGTTCGAATTGGCTTGCGGCGGCCACGGGCTCGGGCGCCTTTTCTTCCTCCTCGTCGGCCTCATCCTTGTCGCTTACCAAGTCCGCCAATTCGGCCATGGCGGTGTCGGCAGCGAGCTTGGAACCCATGCCGGACGCCGCCCGCACGGCCTGAATGACCAACCTGATTTCGGTGCTCCCGATTTTCACGATGTCGCCGGGCGCCAGAGCCGACTCGCCGCGCAGCGGTTTGCCGTTGACCAGCGTTCCGTTGCGAGATTCCAGGTCGCGGACGCGAAAGCCGCCGGAATCCTGTTCGATGACGCAGTGAAACCGGCTGGCCAGCGGTTCCTCGATGACCAGGAGATTGGTGAAATTCCGCCCGATGGTGAGCGGCCCGCTGTCGAGCGGAATTTGCCGCGTGGCCTTTGGGTCCTTGATTTCCAGATAGGCGTTTTGCATTCGTGTCGTCAACTACCCTGCTTGCCCTGAGGATTCCATCTTACCGGATATGTCCGGGTTTGTCAGAAATGGCCGTCGAAAACTCGAAATTCGAATGACGAAACGGCGTTTGTTTCGAATTTCGAGTTTCGAATTTGATTCGTCATTCGAATTTCGAGTTTCGCCTTCGGGCACGCAAGAATTGTACGGCGTGTCCGCTGGAAATTGCCTTTTGAGAGGATAAAATACCCTCGCCGCGGCCGGCTTTGACAGATCAACCGCCGGTTGCGGAGGCTATCGCCGAGTACTCCCGGCGGCGGCCCGTGTTCCCGGAAAGGCGTTTCCGGGATTGGAAGCCCGGCGGCGGGCCAAGCAGCCCGCGACGGCTTGGCATAACCCGATAGGCGCCGCATCACGCGTGTGTCTTATCTTGAAATGGAGGTGATCCGTGACCTATTCTGACTGTACAAGCGGAGGGCTTGCCCTCCGTAGCGGAGGGCTTGCCCTCCGCCGTGAGCTGCTGTAAGCAGCCTTCGCGGGTGAGACTCCCGCGATGCACGCAGCTGCTACACGCAGCGCGCAGCAGTTCAATCTGCCAAGCCCCGGATGCACGTCCGGGGCTTCTTATTTGCATTGCAATCTCAGTATGGAAACGGTATAGTTTTTATACCTAAATGCCCCGTTTTGAATTCGATCCGATCAAATCCGAAAAGAATCGGTTGAAGCACGGGATCGATTTCGTGGCGGCGCAGGAGATTTGGGACGATCGCCAAAATATTGAAGCGGCCGTGCGTGGCTTGACGGAACCGCGATTTCAGGTGCTCGGACGAGCGCAGGGCAAATTGTGGTCCGCGGTTATTACATATAGGCCCGGAGCGATCCGGATTATCTCGGTGCGACGGGCCAGACTCTCAGAGAGGCGAAAATATGAAAAAGAAACGCGGAAAAAAGAGATCGAAGCTGGCGGCGGAGGAGTTTGACGCCATGCACGACGCGGGCGTTGACATATCCAAATATGTGGATTGGTCGTCGGTGACCCGTCCGGGCTTGGCTATCCAGCGTGTCAATGTGGATTTTCCGCAGTGGATGATCGCGCAAATGGATCGCGAGGCGAAGCGACTGGGCGTGACCCGCCAATCGATCATTAAGGTCTGGATCGCCGATCGCTTGGCGGCGGGGGAAAAGAAGATCGCATGACGCGAATCGCAAAGTTATTTGCCGTGTAATTCCAACCGCATCTCGGTTTCGATCGGCACGAACCCGGCGTTTACGTAGATCGACCTCCCCTTGGGCAAGGCGTGCATCGAAATCTTCGCGCAATCGTTCTGTCGCGCATAATCGATGAGCAATTGCAGCAGCCTGCTTGCGATGCCGCGGCGACGCCAGGCGGGATCGGTGTACATATTCATGATGTACGCTTCGCGGCCGGTCGGATTGCGATTCGACGGGGGATGCCGATGAAACACAAGGCCGCTGGAGGCGACGATCGCGCCGTCGGCGACGGCGAGGAAGCCGATGAATTCCTCTGATGGAATCGTCCTGGAAAAATATTCGACAAGGGACGCGCCCAGGACGGGGTCGGATTCCGATGCGCCCGATATCTCGGCGAGGAACGCCAGGCGCAATTTCACCAGCGGACCGACGTCTTGGAGTCTGGCCCTTCGATAAAAGCAAATCGGCTGCATCGGTCAGGGGAAGCGTTAGCCCTTGGGCGGTTCTTTCGCCTTCAGCCACGGCATCATCTTGCGCAATCGCCGGCCGGTCACCTCGACGGGGTGGTTGTTGTCCTGCTCGTAGAGCCGCTTGAAGTTCTTCATGCCGGTTTCGTATTCATGCCGCCATTCCTTGGCAAACTGGCCGCTGGTGATTTCGCCGAGGATTTTTTTCATCTCGGCTT
>JBEKXM010000310.1:0-5919 GCA_049512115.1 Tepidisphaeraceae bacterium
CCCTGGACGGTTGAGGGGAAAAGGAAATGGGTGGGGTGGGTGCGGGAGGGGCGGGAAGAAAATTTTGGGGCCTTATATGGTTCTTCCCGCCCCTCCCGCATTGCGTTTGAATTTATGTTAGCCAGCACGTCTGAGCTCAAAAGTCTGCTGGTGGGCTGGAGCGGCCACTGCCCCGTCTGAAAAATTGGGGAAGAGATTCTGCGGTCTTGTTTAGCGATAAAGGCTACGCCCGAACGGGCTGAAATAATTCCAAGCAGGCCGTTCGACCCACCAGCCCGGTGCAATCTCACTGTAAGTTGTCTCGTCATATTCCAAAATGCCAATCCAGGGATTCGACTTCGCATTTGGCAAATAAACCAACGTGCCAAACCCCGCCTTGAATTGAACGCCAGTGGGAGTGAGGTTAACCGCTTGAACCAGAATTGCGCCTTTCCACAACTGTGGACCAGGCATTGGAGTTGAAAGAGGAACATTGCAATAGAGGTTGGTTGCGTACGGTCGTAACCAGAAAAGGTCAATCCGAATCGCGACTCGCTGCCACGCGCGGGACCAAACCACAAGGGCCACGAGAAGAAAAATCACCGCGATTCGCTTACGCATGGGGATATCGGGGTCAGACAGAGAATGTCGCGGGAAATGACGGAAGACGAGCCTCCGACGTTGTCGTGATCGCCAAAGGTAGGGCGCTGCCACACCCACCCAAAGACACGCGAGGAGAAAGAGCGTTATAAAGGTCGGCAGCAACAGTGCGTCCAACGGAAGGACCAGAGCTGCGATAGGCAATGACGCTCGTCCGAGCCAACGGGTCGGTTCCATCAGCCGAGCGACGCGGCTAGTCGCCAATAACTCGGGAAGTGTGAACGGCGTGCCGCATTCCGGACATCGCGTCGAATCAATTCCACGCAAATCGTAGCCACATGTCCAGCATTTGCCGCAAAAAGGCAAGTCGCCAAAAAGCTCGGTTTCCGAGTTGCCGGGGGGCTTTGCCTCGGAACTTGATATTGGCTTTTGCATGGTTTGACGTGCTTATTATATTCATCTCCTGTCGCCGCAAAAGTTTCGGCTTGCTCACGGCTTACCGCTACCTATACTTAACCCCCGCCGCATTTTGCGCGAGGAGTTATTCATGCCTTCATATACCACCGGTGACATCAGAAACATTGTTTTCGTAGGCCACGGAGGCTGTGGAAAGACCTCCCTGGTCGATTCCATGCTTTTCACCAGCGGCACCATCAAGCACAAGGCGTCCATCCTCGACGGCAGCAGCGCCAGCGATTTCGAGAAGGAGGAGAAGGAACACGGCCATTCGATCTATACCACCATCCTCCATTGCGATCATCTGGGCAAACGCATCAACGTCATCGACACCCCCGGCAGCCCGGACCTGATCGGCAGCGCGATCGCCGCCATGCCCGCCGTCGAAACCGTCGTCGTCGTCATCAGCGCCCAATCCGGCATCGAGGTCGTCTCGCGCCGAATGATGGAAATCGCCCGCTCGCGCAATCTGCCCCGCGCCATCGTCATCAACAAGATCGACCTCCCCGACATCGACCTGGAAGGGTTGGTCGCCCAGATTCAGGAGACCTTCGGCCACGAGTGTCTGCCCATCAATCTTCCCACCGGCAACTGCAAGACCGTCGTCGAATGTCTGCTCAACAACAGCGGCGAAAGCGATATCCTGTCGGTTGCCGGCGCCCACACGGCGATGCTCGATCAGATCGTGGAACTCGACGACACGCTGATGGAAAAATACCTCGGCGGAGAAGAGCCGAATTACGAAGTCCTGCACGCGCCCTTCGAGCGAGCCATGGATGAAGCCCATGTCGTGCCGATCCTGTTTACCGATGCCCGCGGCGGCGGCGGCGTGGCCGAACTGCTCGACGCCATCGCCAAACATTTTCCCAGTCCCGAAGAGGGCAATCCCCGACCGTTTCTCAGCTACCGCGGCGCCTCCGCCACCGGCCAACCCCAGGAGGAAATTCCCTTCGAATACCGCAACGACCCCGGCAAACCGCTCCTGGCCCACGTCTTCAAAGTGACCACCGACCCCTACGTCGGAAAGCTTGCCGTCTTCCGCGTTCATCAGGGAAAATGCTCCGGCCAATCCCAGGTTTACATCGGACACAATAAGAAACCGATCAAGCTCGGGCATATCTTTCACTTGCAGGGCAAGGAGCACCGCGAGGCCACGGAAATCATCGCCGGCGACATCGGCGCCGTCGCCAAGATCGAGGAGATTCACACCAACGACGTGCTGCACGACGACCATGCCCTGGACAGCGTTCACCTGCGTCCCCTGACGTTCCCCACGCCGATGTTCGGGCTGGCCATCACTCCCAAGGCGCGCGGCGACGAACAGAAGCTCTCCATGCAACTCAGCAAAATTGCCGAGGAAGACCCCACCTTCCGCTGGATCACCGATCGCCAAACCCACGAGGTGGTCATCAACGGCATCGGCGAGCTGCACCTTCGTCTCATCCTGGAAAAGCTGGCCAATCGCGGCCTGCACGTCGATACCAAGCCCCCGAAGATCGCCTACCGCGAAACCATCAGCAACAACGCCGAGGGCCACCATCGACACAAAAAGCAGACCGGCGGAGCCGGGCAATTCGGTGAAGTCTTCCTCCGCATCGAGCCGCTGGAACGCGGCAAGGGTTTTGAATTCGTCAACGAGGTGTTCGGCGGCACCATCCCCGGCCAGTTCATCCCCGCCGTTGAAAAAGGCGTCCGCGATCTCCTGGACCAGGGCGTCGTCGCCGGTTATCCCCTTCAGGACGTCCGCGTCGTCGTCACCGACGGCAAGCACCATCCCGTGGACAGCAAGGAAGTCGCCTTCCGCACCGCCGGCAAATACGCCTTCAAGGACGCCGTCCTCAAGGCCGGACCCGTCCTGCTCGAACCGATCGTCAATATGGAAGTCACCGTTCCCGAGGACAAAATGGGCGCCATCACCGGCGATCTGTCCGGCAAGCGCGGCCGAATCCAGGGCACCGACGTTTTGCCCGGCGGAATGGCCCAGATCAAGGCCACCGCCCCCTTGGCCGAGGTGATGCAATATCAATCCCAGCTCAAAAGCGTCACCGGCGGCCAGGGCAGCTTTTCCATGGAACTAAGCCATTACGAGGCCGTCCCCCCGTTCGTCCAGCAACAGATCGCCGCCCAATATAAGCCGAAGGTGGAAGAGGAATGATCGTGGCATGGGCGTCCCGCCCATGGGAGCCCCGCATGTACATGCGGGGCTTCGGGGGACACAGTGTGTACTCAAACCGTAATCCGTACTAATCGGCACTTGACGCTTTCACCCTTCCGATCTTCTAATTTCACCTATGAAAGCCTGGTTGTTGGAGAATCTGACCGGCCTTGATCAACTTCGCCTCGCCGACGTTCCCGATCCAATCCCCGCCGACGGTGAATTGCTCGTCGATCTGGAATTCGCCGCCCTGAACCCGGCCGACCGCTATCTTTCCCAAGGCCAATATCCGGCCCAGCCGAAGCTCCCGCACGTTCTGGGCCGCGACGGAGTCGGGATCATCGGCGCCGTCGGCAAAAACGCCGGGCCGTTTCGCATCGGTCAGCGAGTTCTGATCATTCGCGGCGAAACCGGCGTGAATCGGTGGGGCACGTTCGCCCAGCGCGTCGCGGTATCCGCCAAGGCGGTGGCGATCCCGCCGGCCGGCTGGTCCGTCCGGGAATCCGCCGGCGCGGCACTGGTTTATTTGACCGCCCATCAGGCCCTGACCCAATGGGGCGACCTGCCCCCCTCCATCGTGCTGGTCACCGGCGCCAGCGGCGGAGTCGGCGTGGCGGCGATTCAACTGGCCAAGGCCTTTGGCCACACCGTCGTCGCACTCTCCCGAGACGCCGGCAAACGCGAAAGGCTCAAGCAATTCGGAGCCGATCACGCTCTCGATCCCGCCGATCCCCATTGGCCGGCAAACCTGAAAGCATCCCTTTCGCCCCGCCGGGTCGATCTGGCCATCGACAACATCGGCGGACCACAGTTCAACCAGGTGATCGAATCCCTCGGCCCGTTCGCCAGGGTCAGCGTCGTCGGCCAGTTGGCCGGCCCCGTCCCCCAGTTCAGCACCGCGTCGCTCTTTTTCCGCAGAATCCGCATCGGCGGCGTGGCCCTCGGAACCTTCACGCCCGCCGAAGCCATGGCCGCATGGGAATCCTCCGTGGCCCTGCTTGCGCGCATCGGCGCCAAGCCCATCGTCGATCGCGTCTTTGCCTTCGACGAGCTGCCCGCCGCCTTCGACCGCCTCGCCGCCGGCCCACTCGGAAAAGTGCTGGTGCAAATTCGAAATGAGGACCGCGATCCCTTACAGTGCCTAACAAAATGAACCACCGAGGGCACCGAGGGCACAGAGGACACAGAGAACACAGAGATAGAGCGGCAAATTCGGCATTTCTCTGTGCCCTCTGTGTGCTCTGTGATCTCTGTATCAGTTTTTTTTGTTAGAGGCTTTTGGTCTGATGCTGAATGAGCGCCAAACCCCCGAAACCCGTCCGTCGTAAGATCCGCGGCTCGCTCCGAATCGCCGTGATCGCCTCGCGATTTAACCCGGAGATCGCCGACGAGCTTCTCCGCGCGTGCCTCCAGCGACTGGCCCAAGTCGGCGTTCCATCGGCAAGAATCGAAGTTCATCGCGTTCCCGGCGCTTTTGAGTTGCCTCTGTCGGCCAAGCTGGCCGCAAAGACGGGGAAATTCGCCGCGATAATCTGCCTGGGCGTCGTGATCCGCGGCCAGACGCCGCATTTCGATTTTGTCGCCGGCGAAGCCGCCCGCGGCATCCAGCAGGTCGGCCTGGAAACGGGCGTCCCGGTCATCTTCGGCGTGCTGACGACCAACACCGAGAAACAGGCCCGCCAAAGAATCGTCGCCGGCCGGCGCGCCGCCGACGCCGCCGTCGAGATGATCGAATTGAAATCCAAGCTCCAATGAGCTCATCTCTGGGATTTCGGATTTCGGGTTTCCAATTTATCCCTATACTTGATGCAGATGTCGAAGATGCACAAAATCCGCGAACTGGCCATGCAGGTCTTGTTCCTGTGGGACGCCAACGCGGATCTGGATTTGGCGCTGGGATTTCAGGCGACGCAGATCGGCGATGCCGACGAAGTTACTCGCATGCGGGCGTTGCACATGGCCCAGCAGACCTGGAGCCAGAAGGAGGCGATCGACGCGCAGGTGGAGCGGATCGCCCCGCAATGGCCGCCGCGGCGTCAGCCGGGCGTCGACCGCGGCATCATCCGCCTGGCGGTCTGGGAATTGACCCACACGCCCACGCCGCCGAAAGTCGTCATCGACGAGGCCATCGAACTGGCCAAGGAATTCTCCACGGAGCAAAGTCCTTCGTTCGTCAACGGCGTTCTGGACGCCGTTCTCCGCGAGAGTCAGTCGCCGGCCGCCGAAACAAAACACTCCTGAGTCCGCAATATCCCCATGGGCTTTTTCTCCAAAACACTCGACAAATTGAAAGGCGCTCTTCGCAAGACGGCCGTGGTGCTGAACACGGACGTGCGGACGCTTTTCATTCCCGGCCGCCAGATCGACGAAAACGCCCTGGCCGAATGGGAGGCAAAATTCCTCCAGGCGGACATGGGAGTCAAGAACGTGCAGCGGATGATCGGGGAAATCCGCGAAAGCTGGCGCATCGGCAAGATCAAAAACGCCGGCGAGGCCGAGCAGATCGTGCGGAATCAGATTCTGGAGATTCTGACGCGCGTGGCGCCGGCCGAGCGCGAGCTGCGCCTGGCGGCAACCGGCCCGAGCGTCATCCTCGTCGCCGGGATCAACGGCGCCGGCAAGACCACCAGCATCGCCAAGCTCGCCTGGATCCTGAAAAACCAGTTGAAGAAGAAGGTCATGGTCTGCGCCAGCGACACTTTCCGGGCGGCGGCGGTGGATCAACTGAC
>JBEKXM010000311.1:0-5908 GCA_049512115.1 Tepidisphaeraceae bacterium
ATCCCCGCCGGAATGCTCGTGGAATAAACGTACGCTCGCCCGAAATTCAAAACGGCCCGGCAGAAATTTCCCCTGCCGCAAATCGCGCCCCCCACGCAACCCGCCGCCTTGGAAAACGTCACCACGGAAACCTCCGCCATTTCCGCAAGCCCCCGCTCCGCCGCCAATCCCGCGCCGGCCCGACCGTAAACTCCGCTCGCGTGCGCCTCATCCAGAAGCAACACAAACGGCCTGGCTCGCTTCAATTGATCCAGCCCAGCCAAGTCCGCCTCGTCCCCGTCCATGCTGAAAATCGATTCCGTCACCACCACCTGAATCTGTTTCTCATCCGCCTGTTCCAGCAATCGCCTGAGCTTGCCCATATTGTTGTGCGGAAACACGCGCCAAGGCGCATCAGACCCGCGCACCGCGTCGAGCAGCGATGCATGAGCCAGCTTATCGATGAGGAATCGAACTCCCCCTCCGCCCGATCTCCCCAGCGCCGCCAGCGTCTGCACCGCCGCCAGGTTCGCCTGATACCCGCTGGGAAGCAGCACCGCCGCCTCCGTTGATTTCCACAGCGCGATCGCCGCTTCCGTTGCCGCGTGTTGCGGTGAGAACCCGCTGATCAGTCCCGCCGCCCCCGCGCCGGCGCCGAATCTCTCCGCGCCAATCCGCAAACCGGCCACAACGCGCGGATGATGCGTCAGACCAAGATAATTGTTCGAGCAAAAATTGACGCAAACCCGCCCGTCGATCTCGACATGAACCGCGTCGATCGGCCCAACCACCCGGCGACGCCGAAGCAGCCCCGACTCCGCCAACTGCGTCAGCTCATTCTCCACAACCGCGTCGAACCAATCCGCCATCAAATCGCCGCCGGACTATTCCTCGCCATCGTCCTCGCCGGGGTCAGCAGTATCGGCGACGTCACCAGCCCCATCATTCATCGCCGTACCCGTCATTTTCGCCAGCTTCTGCTTCATCAGCCGACCCACCTTGAATTTCACCGTTTGCTTCTCCGGAACCTCCACCGGCTCCAGGGTCTTCGGATTCTGCGCCTTTCGCGCTTTCCGGACCTTGGTCTCGAAAACACCGAAGTCTCGGAATTCCAGCCGGTTGCCTTTGCCCAACTCGTTCACGATCTCGTCTAGGAACTGTTGGACAACCCGTTTTACCTGAACACGGCGCTGAGCTGCGTTATCAGCGATCCGGTCTATTAGTTCCTTTTTCGTTATGGTAGCCATGGCTCCCTCGAGTTGAAGTTAACGCACGATGGGAAACAGACTTAAAATAATATCGCCTCTCGGCTGGCTTAATGCAAGAAGAAAAGCGGCTTGTAACACCCCATTTTGAACCGATAGCAGATTTTAGTGGTAGGAAATCCCAAAAGTTTCGCTAACAGCCTGGCGTTGATAATAGTCGCCGTTTCCACCCCGTCCGCCCCAACCCGCGCCTATATCCGAATACCAGTCGTTCGTCTGCAAGGAATAATACGTGGTTGTCGCATCGTCAAATCCCGCGAACGCCGCCGGCCCCCGCCCATCCCGCGACAGGTCCAACCGGGGCATCCCCGCCAACACCGGTGGATCAAACGCCAGCGCCGCTGCCGATGCCGGTGAATACGATCTGCCCTGTTGCACCGGAGCAACGCCGCTTGGCTGCGACGCACATCCCACCAGTGCCATTGCCACAATCACGATGAACCCAACCCAACGCATGCCCTTGCCATTTCAAATCCAGTGCCATCCGCCATTACGCCGCCAACCAGCCCCATTTTAGTCCTGGCCGATGCCAACAATCCGGCCTGTTTCCCAAAATCAACACCCCCCCGTTGTCCCCGCACCACGCGCCGCCCCCGCACAACAATGTCCCCCCCACCAAAGCCGGCGGAGCTTGCTCCGCCGGGCTCCGCAACTCCCCCCACCCGCCAATCTCAAAATCCAGCACAAAATCCCCCTTGCTCCGCGCCCCGCCCCCGCACACCCAAATCCCCCGAAGAGATGCATCCTTGCCGGCCGCAAGCTTCTCCCTGACGTTGCCAATGAAGCGTTATGAACAGTCGAATGTCACATCGGTTTGAAGATGATGTTCGTAGGGCGAAGGCTCTCGATTGCTTGCTTAAGGCCATCGGTCACGATGACGTAGAGAGTCGTGGCCATAAAGAAGATGGACTGCCCATTCCACATTTCGGCCGTCATCCGAAACTCGCGATTCGGGCCGATCTCTGGCCGTCTGCAACCCGAGCAAACGGATATAGGGGTTCCTCCCGGCGGAAATCCCGACTTATGCAGGACCACAACCTCCGAATAGCTGCCGACGGTACTGGGATCGTCAAGAAGGGGCACTTCGTTGATGATGTCCTCAGGTTCCCCCGTTGACGGCATCGGAGGTGGCAACTTCGCGTTGCGCTTACCGATCTTCCTCAATGTCACTGGGCAAACAGCGATGTCATTGACAGCTATCCTAAGAAGCAGGTCTCGGACACGATCCGCCACAAGGAAGCTTCCCAAGCCAGACCAGAGGAAGTCCGCACGCGGTCGCGATGGCACATCGAGAAAACAAGGCTGAAAATCATCTCCTGGCCGTAGATAGACAAACGGTTCGCCCTTGGTGCCAAGCACCGTCATCAATTCGCGCTGAAGCTTGGCATGATCGGCGCGAGAAATGGGCCACCCTTCACGAAGGTTCTTGTGTCGCCGGAGTTGCGGCGGGCATTCTTGGGCGAGAATCCTGCTCCCGCCCCAAGTAGCGCCGCAAACATCACAGAAAACGCCAGGCAGCCTGAACGGGTGTTCAAGCGATCCGTTAATATACGAGTGTTTGTAGTCGGAATCGTAGTCGGGGTGGTGAAGTCGCCAGAATGTCGTCACGTCCGCAACCTTTCGTCCAAACTTGGCCAGCAATAGTCGCTCGGTGGAACGGCCGTGTAAACACCGCCGGCCCCGGCAGTTGCCGAGGCCATCGGATACGCGCAATCGCGCGACAGGATTTGAACCTCATCGCCAAGTTGGCCACGCCACCCCGCATTTCGGTATCGAAATTCCGCCGCCCGCGCGCCGTTACGCAAATCGAATCCCCCAGCAAAAAATGCCCCTGCCAAACCCCGCAATCTCAAATCTGAAAATCCAACACAAAATCCCCCTTGCTCCGCGACCTTCGATCCCGGTACTTCAGCTTCGGCGGATCGGCGCTCACCTGGTTGAATTTCGGCACACTGGCCGTGATGAACACGTTGCCCCCGATCGTGCATCCCTCGCCGATGACCGTCTCGCCGCCCAGGATCGTCGCCCCGGAATAAATCGTCACATTGTCGTGGATCGTCGGATGCCGCTTCTGCCCGCGCAGCAGTTGCCCAAACGCCGGCGCCAGCGCTCCCAGCGTCACACCCTGGTAAATCTTCACGTTATCGCCGATCTGGGTCGTCTCCCCGATCACCACCCCCGTGCCATGATCGATGAAGAATTTCCGCCCCAGTTTCGCCCCTGGATGAATGTCGATCCCCGTCAGCCCATGCGCATACTCCGTCATAATCCGCGGCAGCAGCGGCACCTCCAGCTTGTGAAACTCGTGCGCCACCCGCTGCACCGTGATCGCCAGCAAGCCCGGATAGCAGAAGATCGTCTCATCCGTGCTTTGCGCCGCCGGGTCCCCGTCGAACGCCGCCTGCACGTCTTCCGCCAGCATTTCCCGCACCGCCGCCAACCGATCGAAAAAACTCGCCACGATCCGCACCGCTTCCCGATCGCATTCCTCGCACTTCTCGGTATCCCCGTCCGAACCCGGCAGTTGCCGCTTGTACCGCAGGCAGCACCGAACCTGCTCATACAGAAGTTCCGTCACCTCGATCAGCAGTTCCCCCATCCGATACGTCACGTTCTGGCTCGTCAGTCCCTGCTGTCCGTAGTAACCCGGATAGATGATCTGCCGCAGCAATTCAATCGCCTGGATGATCGCATCCCGGCTCGGCAGGAACACCCGGTTCAGGTGTTGCATGCGCGGCTCGGCCACGATGCTCTTCACCAGAGCATCCACGACGGAGGGCAGGCGTTTATTCAGGTCGTTGCGATCCATAGCGTCAAAGCTCGAAATTCGAATGACGAATCAAATTCAAAACTCGAAATTCGAAACAAAAACAAAAAAACCGTTCCTCATTCGAATTTCGAATTTGATTCGAATTTCGAGTTTCGAGTTTCCGAGCATATCTCTTGCCATACAACCGGGCAAATCCATAATGCGCCGGCAATGCAATCGGACCTAATGATAGGCATCTCAGGCATGCGCGGCACCATCGGCGGATCGCTCACTCCCATTGTCGTTTCCCGCATGGCCGCCGCCTTCGCCGCTTTCCTCAAGGCCCGACAGCCCCACGACGCCCCTCGCGTTAAGGTCGTCTTTGGCCGCGATAGCCGGCCCAGCGGAACCTGGGTCCGCGACGCCGCCGTCTCCGCCCTCCTCGCCAGCGGCCTGGAAGTGATCGATCTCGACATCGTCTCCACCCCGGGCGTCGCCATGATGGTCCGGCACCTCGGCGCCGACGCCGGCGTCATTGCAACCGCTTCCCACAATCCCATCGAATGGAACGGCCTGAAATTCCTCAACCGCGACGCCGTCGCCCCGCCTCCCGCAGACGCCAAGGCCATCGAAGATCTTTACCACGGCAATCACGCCGATTACGCCCTCGTCGACGATCTCCTCCCCCCTCGCCGCGACTCCCAGACCCACGCCCTGCACGTCAAACGCGTCCTCGACCACGTTGACGTCCTCGGCATCTCATCCCGACGCTACAAAGTCGTGCTCGACAGCGTCAACGGCGCCGGTTGCGTATCCGCCGCCACGCTCCTCGGCAAGCTCGGATGCCAGCTCGTTCATTTGAATTCCACCCCCGATGGCCGATTCCCCCACGACCCCGAACCGACCGAAAAAAATCTGATTTCCCTGTCCGATGAAGTTCGCCGCCACCACGCCGCCGTCGGTTTCGCTCAGGACCCCGATGCCGACCGCCTCGCCGTCGTCGATGAATCCGGCGCTTACATCGGCGAGGAATATTCCCTCGCCCTGTGCGCCAAATGGATTCTCTCCCGCCGACCCGGCCTTGCCGTCACCAACCTCTCCTCCAGCCGAATGCTCGACGACGTCGCCGCCGCTCTCAACAGCCGCGTCCTCCGCACTCCCGTCGGCGAAACTAACGTCGTTCAGGCCATGCTCGCCAACGGTGCGGCCATCGGCGGCGAGGGCAACGGCGGCGTGATCGACCCCCGCATCGTTCCCGGCCGCGACAGCCTCGTCGCCATCGCCTACGTCCTTCAACTCATGGCCGCCTCCAACCTCTCCATCAGCCAACTCGTTGCCCAGATCCCGCGCTACCAGATCGTCAAAACCAAATTCCCCTGCCGCCGTGAAGATGCCCAACGCGCCGTCAATGCCCTGAAATCCCATTTCGCGTCCGAGAAAATCGACACCCAGGATGGCATCCGCGTCGATTTCCCCCTCGCCTGGCTCCACGCTCGCCCCAGCAACACCGAGCCCATCATGCGCATTATTGCTGAAGCTCCCGACCGCCTAAAAGCCGAAAAATTAATTGGCGATGCACAGGCCGTCGTGAATGCCGTTTTGTAGCCTGTTGCATGAAACCGCCAGCCCCTGTTAACCTGAAAGCGGCGTCTATTAGACGAAATAAAACCGCAGCTTCCTGACTCCCTGAAAGGTCCCACACCATGCACTTTCCCAAACCACTGATCGCTCGATCCCTCACCACCGCCGCCATCGCTTTTTCGCTCTGCCTGTTCCTCCCCGCCGTGGCCTCCGCCAATGAAGCCGGACTCCGGATGCCCGACCTCAACCAGGCACGCTTCTTCGGCAATTCCATCGGCGGACATACCCTCCTCGCCTGGGGAATCGCCATCTGCGGGCTTGGCTTCCTTTTCGG
>JBEKXM010000312.1:0-5906 GCA_049512115.1 Tepidisphaeraceae bacterium
CCGCCCCCGACGCCTCCCTGGCCGAAAGCGTGCAAATCTGAAAAAAGGGGTCATAAGCCATTTACTACATTTGCGCAGATTTTGCCTATTTTTGGCGGCAATTCTGAAAATGGCTTATGACCCCTTTTTTAAATTGACTTCGTCGCCGACGCGGATGGTTTTGCCCGCCTGGTCGGGCGGGACGATCGTGTTGACCGCCAGGCGATAAAAATGGTTGAACCGCGATTTCTCCGCCCAGGGCGGAAGAGTCTCCTGCCGCTTCTCGGCGAAGACCTTGGCGAATTGCGGATTGCTTTCGCCCGTGAACGGATCGCGCGGCGGAACCACGCAACGCTGGCAGGGATTGTTGCCGTCCAGCAAGCAATCCCCGATGGCAAACCGCACGAGCGAGCCTTTGGCGCCGTACAATCGGTCCTCCCAAAACGGACCGACGCCGCCGATTTCCAGGTTGGCGCGGAACCGGATTCGAATCTGTTTGACGTCCAGGGGAGAAAACCAGCCGGCGACTTCGCCGAGCGTCGCCGTTGAAATCACCGTCGGGCCGGGGCAGTCCAGATCGTCGGGGAATCCCACCTCGGAATTGCTCCGCAGGGCAACCGGAATCCCGAAGAATTCCGCCAGCCAGGCGTCGATCTTCTCCCGTTGCCGATCGACGTGCAACGCAGCCGTCAGGCCGGTTTCGGCCCGGCCCAGCCGCAGGACCTGCGTCAGCGGGTCGTACGCCGACCGCATGACATGAACCAGCGGATTCCGCTTGCCGTTGACGAATTTCCCTTCGGAATCAAACATCGCCAGCATGCGATCCCCCTCGAGCGCCCCGCTGCGCAGGACGCGGACCTCTTGCAGCGAAACCGGCTCCAGCGATTTCACCGGATAGATGGAAATGCTCGCAAGGTGGGGCAATTGATCTACCATTGGGATCGGCGGACCGGAACCGAATAACCGAACCGAATAACCGGGACAGCTCTGAAATAACCGGGACAGCTCTGGAATTTTCCCGAGCTGCCCCGGCTGATTCGCTCTTACGCCTCGTCGCCGCTGGGGCCGTAGCTGCTGGGCACCTTTGCACCCAGCAGGCGCAGATAGACGCCCAGTTGGCCGCGATGCTGGATCCAGTGGTTCAACATGATCATGCGGAGGAAGACGACCCGCGGCATGCTCATGACGGGCTTGCCGTTTGCCATGCCCGACCATGTCTCCTGCATGTGGGCATCGTCGAGTTTGGGCAACTCCTTGCGGACCGTCTCGATTGATTGATCCAACGCCGCCAGAATCTCCTTGACCGTCTTAGGCTGCTGCCACGGCTTGCTGAAGTCGGGCAAAGGCGTTTGATCGGCCTGTGCGATTCGCACAATGTCCCCCGGCACCTTGGCGATGTGCAGCCCTAATTCCCCCGCCGTGTGCGACTTTTCATGCGGCTTCCACGTCAGCTTATCCTGCGGCAACCGTTCCAGAAATTTCCGTGTGGTTTTGACTTCCTGCTCAAACTCGCTCAGCAACGCTTGTGCGATCGGCATACGCGTCTCCTGTAAAGGTCCCATTAACCGGCCCGCGGCGCGGTCCGAATTCTTCAATCATAGCGCGGTCGTTTTACACAATAGCGAATCATAAACGGGACAGCTCTGAATTTCTGCGCGCCCCGTTTCATTCGCCCCGTGTCATTCGGTTGCATCCCAGACCAGCAGCATGCGCCAAGGCCATGAGCGTTGGACCGTGGCCCCGTTCATTTGCGCTTCCGCGGCGAAGTCTGCCAGCTCGCGCATAGTCCACGCCCCCCGCACGCTCGCCGGTCCATCGTGATGCACGATAGGACTGCGGCTGAGAACACGGCTGCCGACCCAGGCGATCAGCCATCCAACCCAGGATCGCCGCACGTCGCTGACGACGATCCTGCGCCGCGCCATCCGCCGCAGGTTCTTCAGGAAATCAACGACCTGGCCCGGCTGGGGGATGTGGTGCAGAAAGAGGCTGCACGTTACCACGTCGAAATTCAGTTGCGGGCATCCGTTCAATAAATCGGCCTGGACGCATCGGCAGTGGACGCCCGCTCGTTCGGCCGCGGCGGCGGCGCTGCGAAGGGCGGTCGCGCTGCGGTCCAGAAGAGTCAGTTCGATGCCGATCCCCATGGCTTTCGCGCGGAGCGCAACTTCGATGGGCACGTCCCCGCCTCCGCAGGCGACATCGAGCATTGAAATCCGATCGATGCGATCCCGCCGAGCCAAGGCGACAATCGGCCTGGCGACGTGTTCCGCGGCTTTGGTGGCCTGATTGGCCCGCCGCAGCCCCGCCAGCGCGCTGACGTGCGCCGCTTCCGCCAGATCGGGCCGGTCCATCATCTCCGGTACGACATGACGATGAAATTGCATATTCGGACCTCTCCGTTGCGACGACCGGGCGACCGAAAGAGTAGTTACAGCGCGGGCGGCATCCCATCAACGGGAGGCGGGTCCCCGTTTCGTTCCCAACGGTTAGGCTTCGTCGCCGCGGCGAATTGCCGCCAGACACAGGCCAAACGCCGTCGCCAGCAAGATAAGCGTCAGCAGTGTCGCGGCTGCCAATGTCGGCAATCGCAGCCAGGCGGGATGCAAACTGCCCAGGCGGCGCAATGCCGCCAGGCTCAGACTCTTCTGCGAATAGGTCGCCACCATTCGGCCGAACTCGTCGAAAAATTCGACCAGGATGAAGAATGCCGGCATGACCAGGACAACGAAATAGCCGAGCCGAGTGTACCGCCAGGCTAACGCCCCCGTGGCCAGAACGGCCAAAAGCCAGGGGAGCGCCGGCGCGGCATACCAGGACGCGGTGGCGCAGACTCCCCACGCGGTCATCGTTTCGACCGCATGAACGCTCATCTCCGCCAGGACGCAACAGACTAACGCGACGATCGCCGGCGCCGTCCAGGGGCTGCGAAAAACGCTCGAAACTCCCAATCGCTCGCGGCGAAAGAGCCACGCCGCCGGCCAGCCCAACAGAGCGGCGAACAACAGGTCCTGGTAAACGACGATGAACAGGCGTGGCGGAAGGAGAATACTCCATCCACCAACCCATAGTCCGCCATCCAGAAAACATTGCCGATAAATCGGCCACCAAAACCACCAATGATCCTGTCGCAGCCAAACCAGAAAATCCGACAACTTCACGCCGTGGGCATGATTGTAAATCGCCTCCTGCATTGGAAACGGCACGCCAAAATGCCGAAAACTGTCGATGACGATTGGACTGATTTCGGCGGCGGCGACGAAGAAAAAGATTGCCGCGGCGGCGCCTGCGCCCGACCATTTCGTTTCCCGCCGCCACGCCGCCGCCAGCAAACAAAGCAAGACGAATGGGATCAGGGCCAGGTCGGTCGCCTTGGTCAAAATGCCCAGGCCCGTCAATGCGCCGATCGCGGCGGCGTGCCATCGCAAACGCCGGCCGCCCAGAGCCAACGTCCAGGCGACCACGATGACGGCCAGCAGAAAGGCCAACGAATCATTGGCAACGCGGGTGGAGTTCAACAAAAGCAACGGCTGTAATCCGGCCCAGAGTCCGATGGCCATCGCAAATCGCCGCTGGCGGCAGGCCCACGCCGCCCACGCGAGAATCACCGCCAGCGCGGCGGCGCCAAACCCGACATTTACCAATCGTAACACCGAGACAGAAGCGGCCAGATGATCCGTCCCACCCGCCGCGTTGAAAATCGGCAGCATGAGCCAGTAATAAAGGGGCGACTGCTGGGCCTCATAGAGGGCTGTTGTCGGCCCGGGACGGAACTTCGGCTTGTCGTTGTTGAGCCAGAACTGCGGATAGAACTGTCCTCCACCAGGAATGGTCTGCTTTCCAGCCCACTCGGCCTGCGGATACTGCACCACTTGTTCAATCACGGAAACCGGCACGTCCGCTTCCTGGAAAACCGGCGACCGGCCCACTTCGTGGAGGTACGCGATGCGCGCGAAGTGTTGATATTCGTCCCACATCTCCGTCGGCGGCAGGATGCAACAAAGAATCACCCCGCGGCATAAATACGCCGCCACCAGAGCCAAACCGAACCATCTCATCGCGTTGCCGTCACCAGGGTTTGAGGGATAGGAGCGCTCAACCGCCTGAGCCTGAGCCACACTCATCAATTCTCCGTTGCCTTCACGCCCGCGCCGGTCGTTTACGCCCGCAGCCGCGTCTGGATGTTGTCCAGTACGTTCATGAAATTGATGTAGCTGTCGTACGGGCTTTCGTACGGGCTGAAGTATTTGTGCACGTCGCCGTCGGACCAGTATTTCGTGCACATGTAATAGAAATGATCGCTGGTGGTGAGCCGGCGCCAATCGGTCAGTAGCTGCTCGTCGCCCTTTTCCTTCAGCGGGCCTTCGAGCTTGTACAGTTCGTGCAGGGCGTTGGACTGCATGGCGTTGCCCAGCCAGGCCGAAAGATCGCGCTCGGTATCCGCCCAGGAAATCATGTGCGGCACGTCGATTTCGCCGACCGCGTCGTATTTATCGATGACCTGGCTCGGGGTAAGGAAGTTGTTGTCCAGATTCTCCATGATCTTGCCGGGGACGTGCCGCATGAATTCGAAGATGCCGGTGTCGGCCCACTGGTGCTCGCCGAAGGTTTCGTAATCCATGAACAGGTTGCAGATGAACCCGTTGCCGTTGATCTGGTTCACCCAGCCGGCGAATTTCTCCGCCGTCAGCGGCCATTGTTCCCATCCACGGTTGGAAAAGCGGAACGCGATGTCGTCGCTGAGCCGGTAGTTCTTCAGCAGCAGCTTGAGCTTCGGCGCGTGCGGCGGGCGATAGACGAAATTCGGGCTGCGGTATCCGAGAATATGGTCCGCCCCCTCGGCGAGGATCCCCTCGTAGCCCATGTGGCTGACAAAATGGGCCAGATCGTTGTTATAGATCAACTCGGTGTTTCGGAAAACGCGCGGCTCCTGCCCGAAAAGCTGCTTGATGAATTGCCGATGTAGCTCCACCTGAGCCCGGAATTCCTCCCGCGAATACAAAAATGCCAGCGAGTGGTAATATGTTTCATTGAGGAATTCCACGCATCCCGTCTGGTTCAGTTGGTGAAACGTATCCATCACCTCGGGCACGTATTGCTGAATCTGCTCCAGGGCCGAGCCGGTGATGCAATAGGCGATGCGGAACCGGCCCTCGTGGACGCGGATGGTCTCCAGCAGCGTGCGATTGGCCGGCAGATAGCACTTGTGCGCCACCTTCCGGCAAATCTCCGCGTTCTTGTAATCGTCGAAATAATGCCGGTCCGTGTCGAACACGCTGTAGCGGCGAAGCCGCATCGGCTGATGGATCTGAAAATAAAAGCAAACCGAAGCCATATCCTTAGACGCCTCTCGTTTCGGAGTTCGGCAGTATACAAGGCGCGGCAACTGAGTCTACATGGAAGAAATTTATTTGCGCCACCGCAATGTGCGTCTCAATTGCTGCAAGGGATTTCCCCCTCCCCATGTACTCAGGGGGAGGGTTGGGGGGGGGGGTCGAATATGCAGTACCAGCGGAGGGGAAAAAGAGGGCCTGCAGAATGCGTCACGCACCCGAAGCCGCAGGGCTATTTGCGTTGCCGCGTGAAATATCGGACGCCGAGGTTCAGCACGAAAATCAGGCTGATCAGCACAAGGATTCCCGCCCAGGCCAGTCCCTGCTCCTGGGGGGTGGCGCGCTGCGTGCTGTAGTCGTAAATTTGCTTGGTCAGCGAGGGGAAACGGTCGTTCAGGTTCCAGGTGATGGAATCGTTTCCCAGCGAGGTGAAAAGAAGCGGAGCGGTTTCGCCGGCGATGCGGGCGATGGACAGCATGATTCCGGTGACGATGCTCGCCCTGGCCGCCGGCAGCACGACCTTCCAGATCGTGTGCGCCTTGGTCGCTCCCAGACCCATCGACGCCTCGCGGTAGCTGTTGGGAACCAGCCGCA
>JBEKXM010000313.1:0-5892 GCA_049512115.1 Tepidisphaeraceae bacterium
GTTTTTCTCATTCACAATCTGATCGAATTCTCGATGTTTGAGCCGGGGCCTTTGTGTTTGGTCGGGGTATTGCTCGGTTCGGCGCTTGGAATCCGGATGGGAAATCCTCCGGTGCGTAAGCCGGGAATCTCGCCCTTGGCAATCGCGGGATTGGCGGCGGCGTGCTTGGGCTGGCTGGCGGCGGCATATTGGATCGCCGTCCCCATCGCCCGCGCCGAGGCCGCGGCACAACTCGGCGATGAAAAGCTCAGGGCGGGCGATTTCCCATCCGCCGGCGATGAATACGCCTACGCCGCGGCCCTTTTCCCCAACAACGCGGATTATCCCTATCGAGCGGCGCGGGCTTTGCAGATTTCCATTGGGCCGCCCGTGCCTCTGACCGATCCCGGACAGATCGACCGCGCCATCCGCCTGCGAGGGCGGATTCTGACCTGGTATGCCATTGCCATCGCCCGCGATCCGGCGTTCCTGGCCGCCCATCACCTTCGGGCGATCTTCGCGCTTCAGTTGAACGACTCGACGCAGATGATCGCGGATTTCGACCGCGTTCTGCAATTGAATCCCAACGAGGTTTCGCTGCGCCTGGAATATGCCCACGATTTGGAATTGCTGCATCTCCTGCCGCAAGCCAGGGAGCAGTACAAACTGGCGCTGATGTATAACCATCAGCTCGATCCGGACGACCCCAAACGCAAAGACGTCGACGAAGCAACAATCGAGAAGGAAATCGACTCGTTGCCGCGCTGATTGACTGGCGACACCTTTGAATTCTCCAAAGACGTTAAATGATCCGGTCGTTTAGACACATAAAACTACGGTTGCATATCCGGTCGGGGGTAGCCGTTGACAAAACCCCCGTTTTCGATGGCGTGGCGGGGGGTTTTGTCTACGTCTACGGGGGGTACATGCTTGAAAACTCCCTGGGCGTCATTTTGTCGGAGCGTGAGGCGGCGGAAAAGGAAGCGGTAGGATGGTTGGATCGACGGCAAAACGACACCCTCTACACTTATAGCTGGGAGGTGAAGGTTTTGGGCGTGTTTTTGCTCGGGCGGCGAAAAAAATATAATAAGATTCTCGGCAAAGATAGGTAAAGGTTCGGTTTCCGCGGTTGCGGCGAATTCGGGGGGCCCGGATCGCCGGCTATACGGAAAACTAAGGCCTTTTCCGGGTCCATTTCTCCACCGGCTGTTGTTAACTTTTGTGGATAAGCTGGGTAGGCTGGGGGCGCGGATTTTCGACGCGAAAAATCTTTTGTAACCTAAACTTCGGTCAAAACATTTGTTAGAGGCGCGCTAGCAGTCGGTTACTCAACATTTAGTAAAGTTTTCTTTGACCTATACCAGATGTTGTGTATATTCGCGGAATCCCGTCGAACCGAGGTCCGGCTCGGGGATTCGCGAAATGCGGTGTGATTTTCAGGTTCGGGCGGCGCCCAAGGGCGTGTCTGGCGGTGGGCTATTGCGCCTGCCGGAGTAGCCCTTGGGACCGGAGCGGCTTATGGGAATCCTTTGCGATACTCAAATTCGTGAATTGATCGGCATCGAGCCGTTTGAGGAAAACGTCAAGCGGCCCGGCAAGATCAGCTACGGGGTTTCCAGCTACGGGTATGACCTGCGGGTGGGGTCGGTTTTCAAGATATTCACCAACGTCAACTCGGAGATCGTCGATCCGAAGAAGTTTTCCGAGCGCAGCTTCGTGACGGTGGACACGGATGAGACCCGGCAGGACCACGTGTTGATCCCGCCCAACAGCTTTGCGCTATGCGAAACGGTCGAGGTCGTTTCGATGCCGCGGGAGTATTTGGCGATCTGCGTGGGCAAGAGCACTTACGCCCGATGCGGGATCATCGTGAACGTGACGCCGATCGAGCCGGAATGGCGCGGACGGATCACCCTGGAGATCAGCAACACCACCCCCCTGCCCGCCAAGATTTACGCCAATGAAGGGATCGCTCAGCTTCTCTTTTTGAAAGGCGAGCGGGTCTGTGCCAAAAGTTACGCGGATAAGTCAGGGAAATATCAGGATCAAAGAGGACTGACGCTACCGAAGGTGGATTGAAATAGGCAGGAGCCTTGCGATGACAGACAATCGCGGACGGTTATTTATTCGCGCATTGTACACAAGGAAGTTGCGAGTACCGAGTTGCCAGTTGCGAGTGAAGACATGCTCGCAACCCGCAACTCGCTACTCGCAAAGTCATAAACAGAGTTTAGGGAAGGACTTCTGAAATGAGAATCAACCGACGTTTTACCAAGGCGGGAACCAGCGCGCTGGACTCCGTGGAGTATGAGAAGCGCACGAGCCGGATCACCAATCCGGATGGGAGCGTGGTTTTCGAGATGAACGACGCGGAGATTCCGCGGAGCTGGTCGCAGTTGGCGACGGACATCATGGTCAGCAAATACTTCCGCAAGGCTGGGGTTCCGCAGAAGAATGAAGCGGGCGAGCCGATGCATGATGCCGTCGGGAACGTGGTCACGGGGCCGGAACGGTCGGCGAAGGAAGTGATTCATCGGCTGGCCGGCTGCTGGCGGCATTGGGGGGAAAAACACGGATATTTCGACGGGGCGGAGGATGGGCAGGCTTTTTATGACGAGATTTGCCACATGCTGCTGCACCAGATGTGCGCGCCCAACAGCCCGCAGTGGTTCAACACGGGTTTGAACTGGGCTTACGGGATCACGGGTCCGGCCCAGGGGCATTTTTATTGCGATCCGAAGACGGGTGAGCTCATGAAGAGCCGGGATGCGTACAGCCGTCCGCAGCCGCATGCGTGCTTCATTCAGTCGGTGAACGACGACCTGGTGAATTCGGGCGGGATCATGGATTTGTGGACGCGCGAGGCGCGGCTGTTCAAGTATGGGAGCGGAACGGGCACGAATTTCTCGACTCTTCGCGGCGACAACGAGCCGTTGTCGGGAGGCGGGAAATCCTCGGGGCTGATGAGCTTTTTGCGGATCGGCGACCGCGCCGCCGGGGCCATCAAAAGCGGCGGGACCACCCGGCGCGCTGCCAAGATGGTTTGCCTCAATCTGGACCATCCGGACATCGAGAAGTTCGTGAACTGGAAGGTCCGCGAGGAATTGAAGGTGGCGGCCATGGCCGAGGGAATCAAGCGCCTGCCGCCGGATCAGAGGGACCTGGCGGCAAAGCTGGGGCTGAAGCTGGATTACGATTTCAATGGCGAAGGATACACCACCGTCAGCGGACAGAACTCGAACAATTCGGTTCGCATCCCGAACAAATTTTTCAAGGCGGTGGAGGAGGATGGGAACTGGAACCTGACCTGGCGGACGAACGGCAAGGTGGCCAAATCGCTGCGGGCGCGGGACCTGTGGGAGCAGATTGCGCAGGCGGCGTGGCGCTGCGCCGATCCGGGGGTGCAATACGACGACACGATCAACCAATGGCACACCTGCCCGAAGAGCGGAGCGATCAAGGCGTCCAACCCCTGCGTGACGGGCGACACGCGGGTGCTGACGCCGGGCGGAATCTGGCGGCGGATCGATCAGATGATCCACCTGCCGAGCCGGGTGGTCACGAGTCTTGGGGGCCAGGGAATCCACGCGACGGAGGGCGCGTTTCCGACGGGAACCAAGGAGGTTTACGAGCTGCGGACGCGCGGGGGATACAGCGTCACGCTGACTGACGATCACAAAGTCTGGACGCGCCGGGGATGGGTGATGGCGAAGGAATTAGGCCCCGAGGACGAGGTCAAGCTGCCGAGCGAGCCGGCGACGGTTCAGGAGATCGGGGAGCCGCAGGATCCGCATTTCTTCCAGTTGCTGGGTCTGTTCTTCTCCTCGACGAACGCCAGCCACGATTCGATCCGGTTGGACGCGTGTCTCGGCGACGGCGAATTGATCGAGCCGTTTGCGCGGTACGTGGCGCGCGCCTGGAGGGAGCGGCTTTACGACGATGATTACGTGAACCAGTTGATGGTGACGGACGACGAAGCGTCGGGCGGGACGGCGACGGCGTCGCTGACCAATCGGCGGCTGCTGCGGCGGATTCAGGCGTACGTGCGATACGACGCGGGCGAACGCCGGCTGAGCGACGACGTGTTCACGGCTGGCTTGGCGGCGCAGAAGCACCTGTTGCGGGGCCTGTTCACGTCGGACGGGATCGTTCGGGACGGGACGTTGGAATTGAGCATGGACAGCGCGGGTCTTTTGCGGGACGTGCAGATGATCCTGCTGGGGTTTGGGATTCAGTGTTCGGTATTTGTGATGGGCGAAGGCGGAGCCGTCGTCCGCGGCCCGGTCGCCGGCGCGTGCGGCGCCGGCGACTCGGCTGCCGTCGCCGCGGGTTCCCGGCGACATGTCCTGCGGATTGATCCCGGGAGCCTGGGCGCGCTGGCCGGGCATGTCGGGCTGCTGCCGGGAAAGAAGCGGGAGCAACTCGCTTCGGCTCTGGAAATAGCGGCAAATCGACCGGAATCGACCGGGAATTTCGACCGCGTGGAATCCTTGACGGCGCTGGGGCGGCGTCAGGTTTTCGATCTCACCGAGCCGGTCACGCGATCCTTCATCGCCAACGGCCTGGTCGTCCACAACTGCTCGGAATACATGTTCCTGGACAACACGGCTTGCAACCTGGCGTCGTTGAACGTGCTGACGTTCTTCGATGCGGAAACCATGCGCTTCGACATCGAGGGATACAAGCACGCGATCCGCCTCTGGACGATCGTGCTGGAAATCAGCGTGCTGATGGCCAGCTTCCCATCGGACGACATCGCCAAGCTCAGTTATCGCTTCCGAACGCTGGGATTGGGATACGCCAATCTGGGGGCGATGTTGATGCAGGCGGGGATTGCGTACGACAGCGAGGTGGGCCGGGCGATCTGTGCGGCGCTGTCGGCGATCCTGACGGGCGAGAGCTATGCCGCCAGCGCGGAAATGGCGCGGGAGCTGGGGGCGTTTGCGGGCTACGAGGAGAACCGGACGGAGATGCTGCGCGTGATCCGCAATCACCGTCGCGCGGCGTACGACCTGGCGAGCGACCCCAACGCGCGGCGCGGGCTGGGCGATTATGAGGGCCTGGACATCAAACCGGTCGGATTGGATGCGGCGCAGTTCGGGGAAAAGCACGTGCTGGCATCCATGCAACTGCTCAAGAGCGCGCAGGAATGCTGGGACCGGGCGCTGTTGCTGGGCGAAAAATTTGGATACCGCAACGCGCAAACCACCGTGATCGCCCCCACCGGGACGATCGGGCTGTTGATGGATTGCGATACCACCGGGGTGGAACCGGATTTCGCGCTGGTGAAATTCAAGAAGCTGGCCGGCGGCGGGTATTTCAAGATCGCCAATCAGTCGCTTCGGCCATCGCTGGTCAATCTCGGCTACAGCGCGGAGCAAATCCACGAAATCCTGCGTTATGTGATGGGCACGCTGACGCTTCACGATGCGCCGCACGTGAATTTCCAGTCGCTCAAACAATTGGGATTCACCGGGGAGGAACTGAATAAGATCGAGGAATCACTGCCGGCGCAGTTTGAGATCGCGTTCGCGTTCAGCCCATGGACGATTGGAAAGCAGACGCTGGAGCGGCTGAACGTCCAGGAGGCGACGTGGCAGAAACCGGGCTTTAATCTGCTGCAACATCTGGGATTCACCAAGCGGCAGATCGCCGAGGCGAACGACGCGATCTGCGGGCGCGGGACCGTCGAGGGCGCGCCGCATCTGAAGGACGAGCATTACCCGGTGTTTGATTGCGCCAACAAGTGCGGCCGGCACGGGCAGCGGTTTATCCCCGTCGAGGGCCACATCCGGATGATGGCGGCGGCGCAGCCGTTCATCACCGGGGCGATTTCCAAGACCATCAATCTGCCCAACGAGGCGACCGTCGAGGAAATCAAGCGAAGCTATCATCTGAGCTGGAAGCTCGGAT
>JBEKXM010000314.1:0-5878 GCA_049512115.1 Tepidisphaeraceae bacterium
AGGAAGTCGATTATTCGGATGCGTGCGATCTGGTTTGCATTTCGTGCATGCTGACCTGCCAGATGCCGCGTGGGTATGCGATCGCGGATCGCTTCCGGGCGATGGGCCAGAAGGTGATTTTCGGTGGCATCGGGACGTCGCTGCACGCGGAAGAGACGCAACTGCACGCCGACAGTGTTTTCCTCGGTGAAACCGAGGGGCGCATGGAGGGGGTGTTGGGCGATTTTGAACGAGGAGAGCTCAAGGGCGTTTACGATTTTCAAAATGAGTACCCGGACCTGCGGCTGATGAGGCCGGCGAGGCGGGACATACTGGCGCGCGAGCGCTACAACTACCGCGGGGTGCAGATGGTCGATCTGGTGCACAGTTCGCGCGGATGCCGGTTCAAATGCTTCCCGTGCTGCGCACCGTTCCTGGGCGGGCGCAGCTTGCGGCCACGGCCCCTCGATCAGGTGGTCGAAGAGGTGGCGGGGATCGACAACAACCGGCTTTTTTTCGTGGATAATTCATTTGCCCAGGATGATCAGTGGCAGAAGGACCTGTTCACGGCGCTGGCTCCGCTAAAGAAGAAGTGGATTTCGCATCCGATCAAGGACAACCCGGAGATCCTGGATCTCGCCGCCGCCGCGGGATGCTGGTACGTCTACCAGGCCGTCATCAACACCTCGGAGGTGATCGCGCAGCGGATCAAGCGGCTGAAGGAGCGTGGCATCGGCGTGGAAGGCACGATCCTTCTGGGCACCGACGAACATGACGAGGACGCGATCCGGCGGCTGGTGGATTTCCTTCTGGACCTGGAACTGGACCTGGCCGAGTTCACGGTCATGACCCCGTTTCCGGAGACACCCATCCGGGCCAAGCTGGAGTCGCAGGGACGAATCCTGCACAACGACTGGAGCCGCTATACCTGCGATGAGACGGTGTTCAGGCCGGCGAAGATGAGCGTCGACAAGCTCGACGAAATGTACCAGTATGCCTGGGATACGTTCTACGCGGACTACAACGTCGAAATGCGTATGGCCGATTTGTACGTGAAGGTGATCGAAAAGGAAAAGGCCGACGGCACCTACAAGCGCACTTCGCTAGGCCGGCGGACGTGGAGGTAAGGCTGCGGACCATACAACCTGAACCGGCTGAACGAGAAACGCTATTTGGTGGCATGGGCCAACACGAAGGGGGCAAGCGTATTGATGGAGCGGAAGATCTCCCGATTCTGCATGGCCTTGACGTCCAGCCCGTACTGCCGGCGAAGGAGAACGACGACCTCAACGCCATCGAGGGAGTCCAATCCCACGCCGCCGTCGCCGAAGAGGTTCCTGTCGTCGTTGATCGCTTCAGGCCCGACTTCTTCCAGGGAGAAATTCTCCACGAAGAGTTGTTTGAGTTCTCGCTTGATCTGTTCGAGCGATCGAATCTTCAAGGGTTCCAAGGCGGCGCGTTCCTTTCGACGGATGATAGCGGTGAGTTTAAGAAGGGGTCGGCGATCCCGCAAGGTGCGCCGGAATCCCGTCAGTCAGGGTTTTCAAGCACCGGGATTGGCGATTCATCTCTGTTGTACCGCCCGAATGGCCTCAACCACATTGGGCAGATAGGTGTAAGCTGGGCCGCCCTGCATCATTACCGCAACCCCGGCGGCTTCGAGGATTTGTTCCTTGGTCGCGCCGGCCTTGAGGGCCTTTTCGGCGTGGGTATTGATGCAACGGTCGCAGCGAAGGGCCAAGCCGATGGCCAGGGCAATCAGTTCCTTTTCGCGGACGGTGAGGGCGCCTTCCTTCATCAGCGCCTGAGAAAATGGGCCGAATGCTTTTGCTATTTCGGGTGCTTCGGCCTTGGCCTGTGACATTCTGACCGGCCACTCCTGGAAAAATTTGGTTGCTTCTTCCGACATAAACACATCCTTTTCTTGGCGCAGGTTGACGCTCCCCGGCGAATGGCGCGGTTCACGCGCCAACCCTGCGCAACAGCCGGGCTTGCGATTCGGCGGCGCGATGAAGCTTCCGGCAAACCAGGTCGCACAGTTCGAACACGATCGCATCGCCGACCGAGTACCGGATCTGGTTGCCGTTCCGCTGGCGTTTAACCAATCCGGCGTCGTACATCATGGACAGGTGCTTGGAAACGTTCGCCTGTTTCAGGCCGGTGCGCCGGCAGAGTTCGTACACGTATCCCGGCTCCTGCTTGAGGGTGTGCAGGATGGTGAGGCGGGTCGGATCGGCCAGGACCGAAAACAGCCGGGCCACCGACTCGAATTCATCCGGCAACGATTCATTTGTCTGTTTAGCCATGCGCCTGCCTATTGACTGGATTGCAATCTTGGAATATTGTAATATGCGGTTTGAGTGAAGTCAACCCTTTTTTTCGGAGGTTCGCATGTCACGCCAATCCGCGGTGCACGTCATGGCCGGGTGCCTGGTTCTGCTCAGCCTGGCCCTGGCGCATTGGGTCAGTCCGTGGTGGCTGCTTCTGACGGTTTTCGTGGGCGCCAATCTGCTCCAGTCCGGGTTCACCGGGTTCTGTCCGGCGGAACGCATCTTCGCCAAGCTGGGGTTCAGGGACGGCACTTGCGGGATCAATCGCCCGGCGCCCTGAGGCGGCTGCGGCCGACGGCGGAAGGCTCATTTCACAAGGCGGCACGATGAAACTGAAATTGCCAAAGTTACCGGGTGTCTTGGGGAAAATGACGGTCGCGGCGACGTTCATTGCCATGGTGGCGCTGCTGATGCTGTGGCTGGCGGGCCGATTCAGCGTCAAAATCGCGGCGTCCGTTTCGACGGAGAACGAGTCCCGAGTGATTCCGCAGGGCGCGGCCGTTGTCGAAGCTCATATCGTGCAAATTCCGGTGACCGAAACGGCGGTCGGAACGATTCAGGCGCTTCACGAGACGACGATTGCCTCCCGCATTCTGGCGCGCGTGGTTGAAATCAATCTCCATGCCGGCCAACCCGTCAAGCAAGGAGAGATGCTTTTGCGGCTGGACGATACGGACCTGCGGGCGCGGTTGCAGCAAGCCAGGGCAGCCGCCGATTCGGCCAGGGCCGAACACGATCAGGCGGTGATCGATGAGAAGCGATTTGCGTCGCTCATCCAATCGAATTCGGTATCGCAAAACGAATATGACAAGGCGGTGACCACGCTGAAGACCACGGAAGCGGATCTGACGCGGGCGAACGAAGCGATTGCCGAGGCGCAGGCGGTTTTGGCCTACGCGACCATACGCTCGCCGATGGATGGGATTGTGGTGGACAAGAAGGTGGATGTAGGCGACACGGCGTCTCCCGGCCAGCCGCTGGTCACGATTTACGATCCAATGCGCATGGAACTGGTGGCAAGCGTAAGAGAATCGCTGGCGCGTCGCCTTCAGGTGGGACAGGCAATCGACGTTCGTCTGGACGTTTTGGATAGGATTTACACGGGACGGGTCAGCGAGATGGTGCCGGACGCTCAGTCCTCCAGCCGCACGTTCCAGGTGAAAGTGACCGGTTCCTTTCCGTCAAGTCTTTATACCGGGACGTTCGGCCGCATCTTCATCCCCCTGGAGCAGGAGGACGTGCTGGTGATTCCGCGGACGGCGGTGCGGCATATCGGGCAACTGGAGTTGGTTGACGTGGCGGAAAGCGGCGAATGCCGGCGTCGCGCCGTGCGGACGGGGCAAACCATCGGCGGGGATTGCCAGGTCCTCTCAGGCCTGCGGGCGGGAGAGAAGGTCATCCTGCCGGCCGGCGCGGCCACCGAATCCGCCACCCCCCCGCTGGAGGGAGTGCGGCCATGAGTTCAACCGACCCGGCGCATTCGTTGGGACAGTCCGCGGCGGAACACCATTTTACGAATAAAGTCGTCGCCTCGTTTTTGGAGTCGAACCTTTCGCTGGTGCTGATCCTGCTGGCCACTCTGGTCGGCGGAGCGGCATTGTGGCTCACGCCTCGGGAGGAAGACCCGCAAATCGTCGTGCCGCTGGCGGACGTGTACGTGAACTTTCCCGGTCATTCCGCGACCGAGGTCGAGCAGTTGGTCACTACGCCGCTGGAGAAGATTCTCTATCAGATCGACGGCGTCGAATACGTCTACTCGATGAGCTATCCGGATCGGGCGATCATCACGGTCCGCTATTATGTCGGGGAAGACCGCGAGCGCAGCCTGGTGAAGCTGCAGAAGAAAATCGAGGAGAACAAGGACATTGTTCCGCCCGGGGTGAGCGGTTGGGTGGTCAAACCGGTGGAGATCGACGACGTGCCGATGGTCACGCTCACGCTGAGCAGCTGCACCGCCGACGAGATGACGTTGCGGCGCGTCGGGGAGGAATTGAGCGAGCGGCTTGCGGCGGTGAAAGACGTATCCCGGGCGTACGTGGTGGGCGGCCGGTCGCGCGTGGTGCAGGTTTATCTGGACGCCAGCCGAATGGAGGCGTACCACGTTTCGCCGCTGGAGTTGCAGCGTGCCATCCAGGCATCGGACGTGCGGCAGGTGGCGGGGGATTTTCGCGCCGGAGACCGCGTGGTGTCGGTTGAAGCCGGGGCGCCGTTTGCCGATGCGACGCAGTTGCAATCCCTGGTGGTCAGCACGTTCGAGGGACGACCCGTGTTCCTCAAGGACGTGGCCAGCGTCGTGGACGGCCCCGCCGAGGTCAGCAACTACGTCCGTCACGGCTGGGGACCGGCTCGCGGGTTCACGCATTCCGACGGCTTCACAGGCGCCCTTGTCGGCGATTCAACGGCGACAACGCAGCCGGCAGTCATGGGCGCTTCGGACCCGGCCGTCACCATTGCGATCGCCAAGAAGAAGGGGTCCAACGCCGTCTGGGTCGCACGAGACGTGTTGGCTCAAGCCCAGGAGCTGAAGAAAACTGTCGTGCCGGATGACATTCAGATGGTCATTACCCGGAATTACGGCTTGACTGCCGACGAGAAGGTCAACGATCTGGTGGAAGGGCTGGCCGTCGCGATATTTATTGTGATCGGGCTGCTGACGTTGGGGCTGGGCTGGCGCGAGTCGCTGATCGTGGCCGTCGCCGTGCCGGTGGTTTTCGGACTCACGCTGGCCGTGAACCTGCTGCTGGGATACACGATCAACCGGGTGACATTGTTCGCGCTGATATTGGCGCTGGGCCTGCTGGTGGACGATCCGATCGTGGACGTGGAAAACATCTCGCGGCATTTCCTGCTGCGAAAACGGGCGACGCGGCGGATCGTGATGGAAGCGGTGGCGGAGATTCGGCCGCCGCTCATCGTCGCAACGCTTGCCGTCATCGTGTCATTCCTCCCGATGTTTTTCATCACCGGCATGATGGGCCCGTACATGCGGCCGATGGCGCTGAACGTGCCGGTGGCCATGCTGATGAGCATGATCGTGGCGTTCACGATAACGCCGTGGCTGGCGTACCACGTGCTGAAGCGCAAGTATTCCGCCGGCGGATCGGTCGCCGGACAGCCTGATGACCCGCACGATTTGGGCGCGGTCAAGCGATCGCGGCTTTACGGACTTTTCTATCCGCTGATGGCCCCGCTGCTGCGATCGCGGAAGCTGGCGGTGACGTTTCTGCTGGCCATCGGCGGCCTGACCCTTGCCGCCACGATGCTGGCGGCCACCCGCAGCGTGCCGCTGAAAATGCTGCCGTTTGACAATAAGAACGAGTTGACGCTGGTGCTGGACTTGGATCGGGGCACGACGCTGGAGCGGTCGGATGCCGCGGTCCGGGATTTCGAAAGATATTTGCAAACCGTGCCGGAGGTTTCCGATTTCACCAGCTACGTCGGCGTGGCGGCGCCGATGGATTTCAACGGGTTGGTTCGCCACTATTACCTCCGGCAAGGGGATAACGTCGCCCAGATTCAGCTTAACCTGGCGGGCAAGAAGAACCGGACGATGCAGAGCCACGCGATCG
>JBEKXM010000315.1:0-5875 GCA_049512115.1 Tepidisphaeraceae bacterium
GTGCCGTTTCGGATCGGCGCCAGGCACAACACCCCCGCCGACGACCGAGAACTGGCTGAATTGAAAGACTTGCAGGCCGCGACCGTCAGGGAACTACAACAAGCGGTCGTCCAATTGGAAGCTAAAGCTTGTGGATTGGACGCATCGTTCAAGCCCGGCGTGGGCGATTCGATTCCAGCCGTGCTGGCCCGCGCACAAGCGGTCAGTTCCGCGATCACCGCGAGATTGCCCGACATCACCGATGCCGACCAGAGCGCCGAATTGCGGTCGTTGCTCCAGACCGTTGGCGGGCCTGACGAGATCGACCGGGCGGGCCGCGAGCAGGTGCGGGGCCTACAGTCCGCCCGCTGGGACCGCCAGGCCCGCTCGCAACTTCGCCATGTGATGCTGGCCAATTTCGGACTCGCCGGATTACTGCGCGTGCTCGACGTCCAGATCGAATATTTCGCCACGGATGCCACCGTGGCCGCCACCGACAACGAGTTGGCGCTGCTTTGGTGGGACTATTATCCCCGGCGCGGACGGCTTGGGAATCCTTTGAATCTGAACTTTTCCGGGCGAACGACACCCGCCCTGATGGTCATGCGGCTGGATGGCCCGGACCCGGCAACGGTTGGGCGCATGATGCAAACCAGCGTGGATGTCGAAAAAACCGGGCTCCAGGGAATCATCGCCATCGACGCCCGCGGATTGCCGCCCATCGACGCCAAGGGGAATCTCGATCCATACGGGGAATTCGACGAGGCGCTTCGCCACCTCGCCTACTTTCTCCGCACCACCACCGATTTGAAGATCAAGCTCGACGATCAGGACCTGGTCTTTCCCGCACATTCCGTGAAACACGTGGCGTTCTATTGCGGCTGGTATAGCGTCGGCAACTATATTCCGGGATGCGATTTCAATCCGGGCGCGGTCGGGTATCACGTCGCCAGCTATGAATTGGTGACGCTTCATACGCCATCAACCCGGTGGGTGCGGGGACTGTTGAACGATGGCGTGGTCGCCACGCTTGGGTCCGTCGCCGAGCCGGGCCTCGAGTCCTTCCCCAAGCCCGATGAATTCTTTCCGCTTCTGTTGACGGGTAAGCTGACGATGGCCGAGGTGTATTGGAAGACGACCCCGTTCACCAGTTGGATGATGAGTTTTATCGGGGATCCGCTGTACACGCCGTGCAAACTGCATCCGCCGCTGAAGGTGGAAGACCTGCCGCGGGGGCTGCAAAGGGCATTCCGGTAATACGGGGAGCGGGGGGGGCGGTAGGGCCATCGCATTTGGTGGGACTTGGCTGTCTCGGGGTCGGTCAATGCAACGCTCAACACTCAACACTCAACGCTCAACTTTGAAGGAAATGCTAAAACAACCTGGAATTCGCCCTCTTTTCACTTCGACGTTGAGCGTTGAGTTTTGAGTGTTGAGCGTTGCATTAATCCCAATTTGTCTCGCCAGAGCCATACCCGTATGCCCTGGGAAATGGGCAGGGTCCATGGGGCCAATTCAAGTCAGAAGCATATCCGGCCGATATTCAAGGCGGAGAAGCTGCCATGGCCGTACAGATTATTTGCCCTAACCTGCGATGCAGAAAAATCTTAGCCGTTCCGGAAGAGGTGCGCGGCAAGCAAGTCAAGTGCCAGCATTGCCAGACCACCTTTCGAGTGCCCGAACATCGCAGGCCCGTCGTCGCCGCCGGCGCGGATAAGAAGTGACCCCCCCGCTGGGGCTTCGACACCCGTTGAACTCTTCGCGATTCCCTGCCTTACAAACAAAGGGGATTGGCTATCCATAGGGAGTCAATCGACTTCAGTTGCGCCGAGCGTGGCCCGCCCACGGATTTGCCTTTTATAACACACAGTATTATAGTATAGTAATCCATGAAGGCCAAAAGCGAAAGCCGAATGGCCCGCGGCGGCACTCGCGGTGCGCGGATGACTTCCAAAGGCCGCGAAATTGTTGCATCACTCGCCGAGGCGATCAAGGTCGAGCGGACCGGCATCCCGATCGAGGCCCGGTTCACGGTGCGCACTGTCGATTTGCCCGATCAACCCAAAGCATACGACGCTGCCGGAGTGCGAGCGACGCGCAACAAGATTGGCGTTAGCCAAGCGATCTTCGCACATTTGGTGGGGGTATCGGCAATGCTCGTCCGGGCGTGGGAGCAAGGCCAGCGGACGCCGGCGCCGTGGGCTCGCCGCTTGTTTGATGAGGTGAATCGGGATCCCGGACATTGGCGAGGAATGTTGCGCAAGGCGTCGTGAATTGCACCCGGATTGACGGGGCACCCGTCGCACTTTTCGCGATTGGCTGCTTAGAAATGAAGGCGAACGGCGTTAATGGTTCGCATCATCCTTAACTATCCTGAAGTTGCGGGGCAAATTATGAATGGCCCCTTTGCATTTCTCCCCCTTGTATTTCTCGCGGCGGGTTCGGCTCTCGCGGCTTCCGCTCTTGGATCCGCAGATAATCGATTGCCGTGATAAGCTGCACCAGCCACGCGGCTACCGCCAACAACCAGAACCACCAGTATGCATGACTGCCGGCCCACCACAGCACGATGCCGGCGAACACGAACATCGTGGCATTCAACGTCGCCATTATGTACATCAAGAATGACTGCGAACTGGGCCAATAGAAATACGAGGGCTTGGTGCGGTTGGTATACATGTGCGTCTCGTTGAGAAACCCCAGCGGCTTATCCGTCAGAAAGAATTGCCGTTGTTCGTTCACATAGCGCGCCATCAGCACGAAGTAGGCGCGGTTGCGCACAACCAATCCGAGCAGCATGAAGCCAAGAATGGCGGTCAAACACAGAACGACGACGGCGGGCATCACAAAGGCGAATCCTTTCTCGCTGCCGTATCGGTATAGGGTAAGCACCGCTCCGATGACCGTCACGTAGCCAGTGAAGGCGAACTTGCAGATATCCACGATCTGTCCATCGTGGTGACGCATCTGCTCGAAACATTGAGTGAAGTCGCGGTCAAGGAACTTCGCGCCCTCCTTTTCACTATCGGAAAGCTGTGGTCCGTTCATCTAACACCTCCTCTGGGCCATTGCAATTGTACGGCGGCAGTTCCCCCACCGAAATAGTCGACTGCGATCACCGGCGGGCGAAGTCAAGGCGTTCTTCTTTAGTCCGTTCTCGTTCGCGGTACCGCGGGAGAGCGGATAAGGGGCAGGCCTTTCAAATGCGATTGTCTTCTGGGCAACGGGTGAATCGAACTGACGGGATTTGAACAACTGTCGCCGGTAGTGGCGTTGGGCATCGAGAGCCAATCATTGCGCACGCAGGGTCAAAACGCCCCACTTTCAAACCAAGCCCATTTGCTTCACATTTTTCAGGCTGATCGCAAGACTTTCGAACGGGTCGCGCTGGCAGATGTCCTGTTCGATGATGTACCACTCTACGCCGGCCTTGCGGCAGGCGTTCAGAATCGCCGGCCAATTCAAATTGCCTTCGCCGATCTCGGCCATTAGCTGCGTTCGGTCTGAACTCATGGCCATATCTTTCAGATGGGCGCATGGAATGCGGCCGGCGACCTTCTCGATCCATGCCGCCGGATCGCCGCCGCCGTGCTGAATCCAATAGGTGTCGATCTCCATCCAAATCTCGGGCGAGAAATGATCCAGCAGAGTCTGGAGCGTCGGCTTGCCGTCAAAGCGAGCCAATTCGTGACTGTGATTGTGATACCCGACTCGAATCCCCGAGCCGCGGAATTTGTCCGCGACGGCGTTGAACGACCGGGCAAACGCCGGCCAATCCGCGGCCGTCGGATTCTTCGGAAAGAAGCCGCCGATGGCCGTATATTTGCAGTTCCAAAGACGATGCTCCTCGATCACCTGGGCCGTTTCATCCCGCATCCGATCCAGGGAAACGTGGGCCGCGCAACAAGCCAGGCCCTCGCCCCGCAAAATCCCGGCAAGCTCACGAGGGTCGATCTTCCCCAACGCCGAAAGCTGAACGGCGTCATATCCCATTTTCTTGACCCGCGCCAGCGTCGCCGCAATATCGCGCGGCGTTTTGGTGAAGTCGCGAAGCGTATACAACTGCGCCGCAAGCGTTGAAGGCATATATCCGTCCTTTGAAGCCCCGGATGTACATGGGGCTATCGTTTTGCACCAATCGCCTCGTTTGCTAACATACCGTTCGACCGCCGCGAATTGAAGCGTGAAGGGATCGTTACCGCCGATGACTTATTGTTTGGGAATCGTCACGAAAGCCGGACTGGTGATGGCCTCCGACTCCCGGACCAATGCGGGATACGACCAGGTCAACACCTGCCGGAAAATGTACACCTTCGTGCAGGAGGGTGAGCGGGTTTTCGTCCTGCTGGCCAGCGGCAGCCTGTCGTGTACCCAATCCGTCATAACTCTCCTCAAGCGGAATTTCGAAAAGGGGGAGGGGCTGGCGCAGGCGACGTCGATGTACGATGCGGCCCGCGTCATCGGCGCCGAAGTCCGCCGGGTCGCCGAAATGGATCGGCCGGCGCTGGAGCGCGACGACTACAAATTCAACGTGCATTTCCTGCTCGGCGGGCAGGTCGCCGGCGAGCCGCCGACCCTTTTCCTCATCTATCCCCAGGGCAATCCCCTTCAGGCGACGGAAGAATCCCCGTATCTTCAAATCGGCGAAACCAAGTACGGCCGGCCGATCCTCGACCGGGGAATCCGGTTTGAGAAAACCACCCTGGAGGAAGCCGCGAAATATGCCCTGCTTTCACTCGACTCGACGATGAAATCGAACGTGACGGTCGGCCCGCCGATCGATCTGTTGGCCTATGAAGCAGACCAGTTGTCGATCACGCATCAGCGCCGGTTCCTGGCGGACGATTCGGACCTGATGAAGATCGGTCAGCGCTGGCAGCAGGCGCTGCGCGTCGCCGTCGCCAAGCTGCCCAACATCCGATTCGCCGTTTCATCCCGGACGACGGAGAAGGCCCCGGCACAGGAGTCGATCCAACTGGTGGAGACCCCGGCCGCCGAAGCCGTGGCGGATACTCAGGCCCAGCAGGAAGCGCCGCCCGCGGCGCGCGTCACCAAGCCGCCCGGAGAAGACTAGGCGCGGAATACGCGAAGCCCGAAATCCGAAATCCGAATGACGAATTAAATCCGAAATCCGAATCACGAATGAAAACTAATTCGGATTGCGTCATTCGGATTTGATTCGTCATTCGGATTTCGGGTTTCGGATTTTTCTAGTCCACGCACTGCCAGGAACCACTAATGTCCCCCGACCTCCCCCAACCTCCGCTCATCCGCAAGCTCGATGAGATGCTCCAGCGCTACGACGCTCTGCAGGAATCGATGAACGATCCGGCCGTGCACGGCAATGCTCAGAAGCTGATCGCGGCCAGCAAGGAGGCCGGCAAGCTCGAGCCGGTCGTCAAGCGATTCAAGGAATATCAGATGATCCTGCGGACGATCGGCGAGTTGGAAGAGATGGCGGGGGATTCCGCGGACGCCGAGATGGCCCAGCTTGCCGTGGCGGACTTGCCGGAATCGAAGCGAAGGGCCGCGGAGTTGCTGGAATCGCTGAAGGACGAACTGGTTGCCGCGGAGGACAACGCGGTGGACTCGTTCTTCCTGGAAATCCGAGCCGGGACGGGCGGCGAGGAGGCGGCGCTGTTCGCGCGCGATCTGTACGAGATGTACCGGAAATACTGCGAGGCCAAGGGGTATCGGCTTGACGTCAGCGATTTTTCGGTAAGCGACCGCGGCGGATTCAAGGAGGTCATCGTCAACATCCGCGCCCGCGGGGCGTTCCGGCGTCTGCGATTCGAGGGGGGCGGACATCGAGTCCAGCGCGTTCCGGAAACCGAGACCCAGGGCAGAATCCACACCAGCGCCGCCACGGTTGCCGTCCTGCCGGAACTGCCGGACG
>JBEKXM010000316.1:0-5871 GCA_049512115.1 Tepidisphaeraceae bacterium
GAACCATTGCGCGGTGAGCACTTGCCCGGCTCCGTTGACCGCCGCGCCGGGGGCGTCGGCATATAGGAAATCGCCGGAAATGCTGAACTGATCGGAAACTTTGAACGTTCCAATCAGCTCGGGGATCCACCACCAACGGGCATTGTCCGACGGGCCGTAGGGAAGCACCCCTTCCGGACCGAACATCAGATTCGCCGTCCAGTCAAAGACGGGGCTGGTGTACTTGGCCTGAATGATGCCGTCGGGATCGCCATTGTTGTCGCGCAGCGACTGGTTCCATCCGCGCGTCACACCGCCGGTAATCGCCAGATTGTTGGAGTTGGTCTCGTCGGAAAAAACGTATTTGCCCAGGACGCCGGTCATCGTGTACGGCCTGCCGTAAGAGAACGCATAGCTGTGAGTGTAGAAAAGGTTCTGTGTGGGATCGATCGTTTCATAGCCCAGGAGTTGCACGAACTTGCCGCCTTCGATAATGATCCCGGTGCCCACGGGAATACCCACCTGCACGTATGCCTGGAGGAGATCGAGCTGATCGAACCCTCCTCCCGCTCCGCCCGCCTTGTTGTGCTGGTCGAGAATTCCGTCCGAGTGGGTGAAATAATCATCGCGCCCATAACCGGCTTCGACCAGGAACCCTGCGTCGAAACTTCCCTTGGGCAGGAAGACCATATCGCGTTCGATGGTCAGGTCCGCCTGATTCAACATGAGCGCGTTTTTATACGGCCCGGCAAAGAAGATGTCGTCGCCGGGCGCCGTCCTGGCCGGCGTCTGGTCCTTGGGCACCGTTGCGTCGTAGAGATAGCCGCCCTCGACGAAGCCGTGAATGTTGAACCCCAGGTCTTCCATCGGCTTGCCAATGCCGATGGCTTCCAGGCTCTGCATAAAGGCGCCGTAGCCGGAAGTCGTGGTCGAGACCGGTGCCGCCGGCGCCTCCACCTGGTCCGAAGGCGCGTTTTGAGCGCCCCCCACCGTATTTGAATTGGTGTCATCCCCCAGCACCGTTAACCCCGAACATCCAAGAATTACCACCGCCAGGCCGACGAAACCTTTCCAATCCCTCATGTTCACTCCGTCCCTCTGTTCAAGGGGATACGAGCCAACTTTCTCGACGGGGGTACAACAGTACCGCCGAACCCCCTTTCAGATTACTGATCTCCAAATCAAATTCAACTTTCCGCGCCATCTGTAACAGAGGAGAAGACCGATACTTCGGCAGAAAATGCGCCGGCAATTCGGCCCGTGGCCCCCAATTTCAATCCCCAAAGCCCACGGATGGCCATCCGTGGGTTCTCCCAGCCGTACAAAACTCCAAATTGACGGTAGTGGGTTACTTTCGCAATCCAAAGCCCTGGGAGCTTGCTCCCTGGGCATGCCAAATCGCTTCACCATGCAAATTGACCCACTACCAACTTGCCCCCTACCCCATTCCAGCCAGAAATACCCCCCAGTCCCGCACAACTCGCCATGGATTGTCGGAAATTCGCAGCATTCATTCGCAACTTTGCAGGCATTGGCGTGCCGCCGTCTGATATCTTTGTGGCTGACGTATTATCAGATGCGGGGCGTGGAAGGCGTTGTCGGCGATTGAATATGTGTGCCAAGCCAACCGCCAAGCGAGGGACCAACTCAATTCGTCTTGCGGCCGCCGCCGCGGCGCCGATTTTCGTTGCTGCTGTTGCCCGCGCCGGACCCTTCTTCATGGGTTCCGATATCTCCCTCGAAACCTTCATGCAGCAGCAAGGCGTCGTCTTCAAGGACAACTCCGTCGCCGCTCCCGCCGATCAGATCCTCTACAACAATGGCAACAATCTCTTCCGGCTTCGCCTTTTCGTCAATCCCAACACCAGTTACAGCGCCACCGAAGGCGCGATCCAAACCACGGCTTACGACATCGCGCTTGCCCAGCAGATCAAGGCCGACGATCCCAGCGCCAAAATCGAGTTGGATCTCCATTATTCCGACACTTGGGCCGATCCGGGCAAGCAATATATTCCCGCCGCCTGGTCCGGTGAGACCCTCTCCCAATTGCAGACTTCCGTCTATAACTACACGCTGAGCACACTGAACTCCTTCAAATCCGCCGGCGTTCTGCCGGATATCGTCCAAATCGGCAACGAAACCAACAACGGCATGCTTTGGCCCACCGGCCAGCTTAGTTTCTCCGGCAGCACCGCGTCACAGCAGGCGACCTGGGCGGCGTACGGATCGCTCGTCAATTCCGGCATCTCCGCCGTCCACGCGGCTCAGGGCGCGGGGCCGAAGATTCAGGTCTCCCTCGTCATCGGCAACGGAAACTCCAGCGGCGAGCCGGCGTATTTCTATGGCAACCTCACCAACTCGTCCTGGGGAAACGTTCCCGCTAGCAGCTTCGATATCATGGGCGTGGACTACTATCCAAGCACCAATGACATGTCCACCCTGAGCAGCAATCTCACCACCCTGGCCAACAACTTCGGCACCAAGAAAATCATGGTCATGGAAACGGATGCCCCGTGGAAAACCGACAACGGCCTTGCCCACGACCCCGCTTACGCCGAAACCCAGGCGGGCCAGGCATCGTATTTCAGCGCGCTTGCGACCACCGTCCAGAATCTCCCCAACGGTGACGGCATGGGATTGCTCTACTGGTATCCCGAGGCCGTGCAGGTTCCCGGCTATGCCGTCTACAACGGCGGCGCCACGGCGCTGTTCGACGCCAGCGGCAACGCAGTGCAGACGATCATCGGCACCGCAGGGGCTGGGGCCAGCGGCAACGGCGATTTCAGCATCACCCAACACCAGTGGAACACCTCCGCCTCCGGCTCTTGGAACACCAGCGGCAACTGGACCAATTCCACCCCCAACGGCAGCGACGTCGAAGCCGATTTCCTCGGCGCTATCTCCGCAAACCAGACCGTCTCCAACTCCTCCTCCATCACCCTCGGCACCATCCGCTTCCAGAATGCCAACACCTACACGCTTTCCGGCTCCGGCTCCCTGACTCTTCAGTCCACCGTCGGCTGGGCCTACGTCGTCGTCCAGCAGGGCGCCCAGCAAATCAATCTCCCCATGACCATCGCCAGCGACACGATCTTCAGCGTCGCCGCCGGTTCCTCGCTGACTCTCGGCTCTCCCGTCACCGTCAATAGCGGACAAATCCTCAACCCCAGCGGCACCGGAACGATCAATTACCAATCCTCGGTGACCGTTTCCAGTTCCGCCAGCATGATCTTCGCCAATTCCACCCACGCCTCCGCATTGACGCTAGGCTCCGGCGCCACCGTCGCCATCACCGGGACCGGCACGGTTCTCCAGGTGGACAGTCTTTCCGACGCCGGAACCATCGACATTCAAGCCCACTCCATGCTCGTCAACTACGGCGCCAGCGATCCCTTCTCCACCATCGCCGGCTACATCGAGTCCGGCTACAACGGCGGCCACTGGAACGGCCCCGGCATCATTTCCACCACGGCCCAAACGCCCACCAACGGCCTGTTCTACGGCGTTGGCTACGCCGACGGCGCTGACGGCGTCGTCTCCGGCTTGGCCTCCGGCCAGATCGAAGTGAAATACACCCTGCTCGGCGACGCCAATCTGGACGCCCTGGTCAACGCCGCCGACTTCACCATCCTGGCCGCCAACTTCAACCAGCCCGTCACCAGCTGGGACCAAGGCGATTTCAACTACGACGGCCTGGTCAACGCCGCCGACTTCACCGACCTGGCCGCCAATTTCAATCAAAGCGCCAGCGGCGCAGCCTCAGCCGCCGACGTCGCCGCCTTGGACGCCTTCGCCGCCGCCAATGGCATCAACTTAGCGAACGTCCCCGAGCCGGCCACTTCGGTGATGATGGCGATGGCTGGATTGGCAATTCTCGCCCGCCGCCGGCGCAGCGATCCCCCTGCGACAATTCGCCACATCATTCGAAGCCTTTGAATTACTCCGTAGCCAAGCCAATAAACCCTCGATTTTCTCGCGGCCGGCCGACTTCAGTCGGCAGGGGGCGTCGTTATGCAAACGTCTCATTCGCCCAAAAATAGGTAATTCCCCGATTGCAAAATCGAGCGGCTATGGAAGCATAATCCCCAGCCCGGATTCATCATTCACGCCTCGCGGCGACGCAGGGCGGACTTGTGGAACCCATCTTTGAGAGTAGCCACAAAACACATCGGGGAGAATCATGAATCGCAAAACCGTTCCGCTGCTCGCCGCCGCAATCTTCAGGTCCCACGCCACGTACAACACGGCATTGGGCCTGTTGGCGGCAGCGGCACTCATGCCGACCGCCGCACGCGGACAAATCTTTGTCACAAACAATGGTACCGGCACGATCGGCGAATACACCACGTCAGGATCGACGCTGAACGCCTCCCTCGTCTCGGGGTTGAATGGCGGCTGGGGAATTGCCGTCTCTGGGTCGGACTTGTTCGTCACGGATGGCAATACGATCGGCGAATACACCATCTCGGGAGCGACTGTGAACGCCTCCCTGGTCTCGGGGTTGTCTTTTGTACGCGGCATCGCCTTGTCGGGATCGGAATTGTTTGTCGCGAACCAAGTCAACGGCACGATCGGCGAATACACCATATCATCGGGTGGGATGGTGACCGCCTCCAATCCATCCCTGATCTCGGGGTTGAGTGACCCGACTGGCATTGCCGTCTCTGGGTCGGACCTGTTTGTTACGAACTTCGGCGGCACCACGATCGGCGAATACGACACTTCCGGAGCGCCCGTAAACGCATCGCTGGTCTCCGGAACCTATGGCCCCACCTTCATTGCCGTGTCTGGGTCGAACCTGTTTGTCACCAATTGGTTCAATGGCACCATCAGCGAATACACCACTTCGGGAGGGACAGTCAACGCCACCTTGGTCTCGGGGTTGAGCCAACCGGAGGAAATAGCCGTGTCTGGATCGGACCTGTTTGTTGCCAACGCCGGCACCAATACCATCGGCGAATACACCACATCCGGAGCGGTCGTGAACGCCACCTTGGTCTCGGGATTGAGTGACCCCAACGGGATTGCCGTGGCGGCGCCCGCCTCCCTTACCTGGAACAACGCCGGCGGCACGGGCGACGGGCTTACCTGGGATATTGCCGGCAACCAAAACTGGAAACACGGCGCTGCCGAAACACTCTACTCCGATGGCGATCATGTCACCTTCAATGACAGCAACAACGGTCACTTTGCCGTTACGTTGAACAGCACCGTCAGCCCTGGCTCGGTCACCGTCAATAATAGTTCCGGCGACTACTCCATCAGCGGCACCGGCAGCATCGCCGGCACCGGCTCTCTCACCAAAATGGGAACCAGCACACTCACACTCTCGACTGTCAACACCTACGCCGGCGGAACAGTCGTCAACGCTGGCACATTGGTCGCCGGAGTCAACGGTGCGCTGCCCAATGGTGGAAACGTTTCCATCACCGGTGGAGCGCTGACCGCCAGCGCGGCCCAAAGCCTCGGTAGCATTAGTATCTCCGGTGGAACGCTTACCGCTGGCGCGGCCCTGACCGCCAGCACTATCAGTATCTCGAATGGAACGATGAACGCCGGCGCGGCCGTAAACGCCAGCAGCATTAGCATCTCCGGTGGAACGATGACCGCCAGCGGGGCTGTGAACGCCGGGGCCATCAGTATCTCGAATGGAACGATGACCGCCAGCGCGGCCCTGAGCGACAGCAGCATCAGCATCACCGGCGGAACGCTGCAACTGGCCACCAATGCGACCCTAGGCAGCGGCAGTGTGGCCAGCAATGTCAATCTCACGTCGCTGTCGATCACCGGCAATGGCGTGCTGGATGTGACCAATAATCACATTATCATCACCTACAGCTCCAGCGATCCGATCGCGACGATCGCCGGCTACATCGCATCCGGCTACAACGG
>JBEKXM010000317.1:0-5860 GCA_049512115.1 Tepidisphaeraceae bacterium
CCCGCCAGCGCTTCCCGAGGCGGGGAATAATTGCCCCGCCGATATTAGCGAGCTTGAAGTCCGGCAGGGGCGGGCGTTCGGCGCGGGGGTCGATGCTGCGAAACACCGCAGCGGTGAACCGCAGCATGGCGCCGAACTTATGCCGAAGGCGCACCCGCGGCGGACGGGCGCTGGCGCGCAACAACATGACGGTGACGTCATCTTCCGACAAATTTCCCGCAGACCGTGCGGAAATTTTCTCGAGCAACGCCTGAATGAAATTGTCGCCCGCTTCGGCATCCACCGTTTCAACGATGCGCAGGAGTCCTTCGGGGCCGAACATTTGCCCATCGGCATCGCGCGATTCGGTCAGGGCATCGGTGTAGCAAAGGACCAGGTCCCCCACTTCCAGTTCGACGTCAAATTGCTGGTAATCGGTTATGTCGAGAATACCCAGGGGAATGTTGGCCGTCGATTCGTCGTGGCCGCGAGGTTTTTCTAGGATCGACCAGGCTCGGGTGGAAACCGAGTAAAGCAGCGGCGGAGGATGCCCGGCGTTGCAGACGGTGAGTACGCGGCTGGGCGCAAAGAAGGTCGTGGCCAACGCGGTGGCGAACCGGCCTTGGCGGGACATGGCCGCGAATTGCCGGTTCAAGGCCCGGACGAATTTGGTCTGATCCAGGAAATTGACGTAACGCCGCATGAGCGACCGCAATCCGGCAGCGGATTCGGCGACGGCATCGCCATGCCCGGACACGTCCGCCAGCAAAAGACGGTTGATGCGTCCGGTTGCGCAGCTGGAAGCGTAATAGACGTCGCCGCCGAATCCGGCGTTCCCGTAGGGCTTGCTGTAGACCCAGGCATCGAGTCCGCCCAGTCTAACGACCCGCGTGGTCGATTCGCTGCCGCCCCAGACCTCCATGCATCGCATGTATTGGCCGTCGTCGTCCGTCATGCAGGCATTGTAGGCAGGGGGAGGAGGAGAAAGGGAGAGAGCGGCATCCCCCCTGGGGCAGTGGGGATAAAAGCTGTAGCTCACAAGACCGGGGGGAGAATTCTGATAAAATTATCAATTATGCCCATTAGCGGCGGAACTTCCGGAAAACTGGGCGACCGCTACGAGTCCCTATGGGCCATCGATCGGCTACTTCGTATCGTTGACGGCTCTGTAGAGAACTTGACCCTCGAACCCATCGATCCCGACGATTCGCGAGGGGTAGAATTCTATGTCACCAATTCGGACGGCACGATCGAATATTGGTCAGTGAAACGCCAAACAACAGAGGCTGCCGGTTGGACTCTCGCCTTGCTCACCAAGAAAGCCGAAGGCGGCAGAACGATTCTCGGTGACCTGCTATCTCACGTCGAACGAAATCCGTCGAACCGCGGTGTTTTTGCGTCGATGCTTGCCGCTCGGGACCTAGATGACGTCCGGACATACGCTTCAGATGTTAAAACGCTCGAAGGTCGTCTTGCTCGCTCCAAAGAATTGAAGGAAGCGTTCATAAATCATTTATTGCCGCTCTTCGGCGGCGATGCCTCGCGAGCTTGCGAGTTTCTGCAGCGGACACGAACCCACGCGGCCGACGAAGGTCTGCTTTTCGATCGTGTTCATTTCGATATTCGTAAGCTGTTTTACGCTGACGGCGGCGCGACGCTCGATGTTAACGGGGTTCGCGGTTACTTGGGCGACTTGCTGTTGGAATACCTCCACCGACCGATTGACCGCGAAACTATCGTGCGTGCCTTGGGTGCCCACGGGATTCGGCGGCGGGATTGGGCAATTGAAAAATCAGTCACCGATCGAATCAACGCCATTTGCGATGCATACGTTGAGCCAGTTCGATCTGGATTTATCAATGGGGCTTTCCTTCAACTCGGGGATTCCAATTCAATTCTCTGCACTGACGGCCGCCCCATTAGCGCGAAAATATTGATCGTCGGTGGTGCTGGAGCGGGCAAGAGCTGCATGTTAGCTGCGACTGTCGAACAACTGCGAAAAAACGGAATTCCCGTTGTGCCAATCCGGTTAGACGGGCCTCTGGACGGCATTATCACGACTACTGAACTTGGACGGAAACTCCTTTTACCGGAATCTCCGGCTTTGGTACTGGCAGGCATCGCAGCAGGTAGCTCCAGCGTACTGGTGATCGACCAACTGGATGCGGTGAGCATCGCTTCGGGGCGACACGCAGAATTGTGGTCGCTTTTCGACCTTTTGCGAAAAGAGGTGGAGCAATATCCAGGTTTGTCGTTGCTGGTCGGCTGTCGTGAATTTGATCTGGAACACGATCATCGGATGCGCAAACTTAAAGCCGCGAGCGCGGGCTTTGCGATGGTGCGGCTCAAACCATTGGCACAGGAACAGGTCGACGCGGCGTTGAAGGAAGCTGGAGTCGACCCACAAATGGTAGCGGCCTCCCTCAAGCCAGTCATCATGGTGCCGTTGCATTTATCGATGTATCTGGAACTGGCTGCAAGTAATCGGGCTGAGGTTCATGATCGCGATGAGTTGTTCGATCACTTCTGGACAGACAAAGAGCGGAGAACGACGCAACGGCTGGGGCGGACGGCACGATGGACAGAGGTGATCGATCGGCTGACGGATTGGCTGAGCAGAAACCAGGAGCTTTCGGCGCCGCAATACGTACTTGATGACTGTACAGAGGATGCATCGGCCATGGCATCCGAGCATGTCTTAGTTCTTGGTGATAACCGATATCGATTCTTCCACGAATCCTTTTTTGACTATGCCTTTGCACGTAGATTTGTCGCAAGTGGAGCTTCGTTACTCAGTCTACTGAAAGGCGGCGAACAACATTTGTTCCGGCGCGCGCAGGTCCGTCAAGTCCTGGCGTATCTGCGCTCACATGATTGGGCGCGGTATCTACGTGAGCTTGAAACAGTCTTGACCGGCGCGGGCGTACGTTTTCACATTAAGAGCCTCGTATTTCAGTGGATGGCATCCCTCTCAGAGCCTAGCGACCAGGAATGGCGCGTCCTTCAGAAATTCAGTAATGACTCGGAAGTGTGGCCGCATGTTCGAGCGATAACAGTGGGCCGCACTCCATGGTTTGACGTGCTCGATCACACTGGCTTTTTCGATAGTGCGCTGGCAAGCGAAAATGACGCGAGGCGGCAAGAGGCAATCTGGTTCTTGGCATGGCATCAAACGCTCGAAACTCGGTCAGCTCGCGTCGCGGAGCTTTTGCGGACGCACCGGAAACGTGATGATCGTTGGAATCAATATTTGCGACACGTATGTCGAGGCGGTGAGGTATTCCATAGCGAGCAAATGTTCGATCTGTTTCTCTGCTTGATCGATGATGGCACCTTGGACAATCTTAAGCCGGGATTTGCCGTCAACAGCACTTGGTGGACCGTCCTCCATGGAATGGCAGAAAAGCGACCGGAACGTGCCTGTGTGGCTATTGCACATTGGTTACGTCACTCAGTGGACATGTGGCGAAAGAATGGGGCCAAAGCGCGACTCTGGCAGCATCTCGATCAAAATGCTGGCGGTGAACGCATCATTCGCGATGCTGCCAAGGCTTCGATGGCGTATGCCGAACAGCTTCTTCCGATCGTTGTGCGTATTATTGCTGCGTTATCAGAGCAAGTCAGAGATCGGCTTGATCACGACCAAGTTTGGCGCTATCGAACATATGGAGATGAAACATTTGAAGTACACACCACAATCCTGTCGGCGCTCGCCGGCTCCCTCGCAAATTTGGCAACAACAGTTCCAGCCACCCTTGACCGAATACTTGACCCGTATCAAGATCAGTCTTACGACACCGTTGCATACCTAGTGCTTCGAGCTTGGACGGCGGCTCCCGATGTTTACGCAGATCGTTTGGCCAGCTATCTCGTAGCTGATCCCCGGCGACTGAAGGTCGGATATTCCTCCTGGAGTGGAGACGGGGGAGCAGCTGAAGTTTACGTTTCCTCGCAGGCGGTAAAAGTTGCGTCGCCTAAGTGTTCGGTTGAGCGATTTCAGGCACTTGAGCGAGCGATCGTTGAACTCAAAGACTTTTGGGAATCGAAATACCCTCAGTATCGAGGGACCATGCAATTGAATCTACTCAGGTCTCTGGACGCCGCTCGAATGAGCAAGACGGGAAAGGCAAAGCTTCACGAGCTCCAAGCCAAGTTTCCCAACGCAAAGAGCGAGGAACCGTCGGGTGGAGGGATATCTCTCGTTGGTTCTCCTATTAGTAGTGAAGCTCTGACGAAGATGTCTAATGAGCAATGGCTTAACGCCATGCGCAAATACGCTGGAGTGCAACATCGACATGGTCGGCCGACTGCCTTATCGGGAGGTGAACAGCAACTCGCGCATTCACTCCAGGAATGGACCAAGAATGATCCGGCAAGATTCATGGCTCTTGCTAACCAAATGTCAGATGAGCTGCCACCAAGCTATTTTGATGCAATTCTTCTGGGTGTGGCAAACTGCATAGCCCCAAATACCGAAGGCAAGCCCCTGCCGGAATTCGATCAGGTCGTTGCGCTGCTGCGCCGCGTCCATGGACTTCCAAACAAGCCATGCGGTCGCTGGATTGCATTTGCGATAGAACGATGGAACGGCCGAGATTGGCCCGAAGACATAATCGACGCTATCGCCTGGTATGCGATGAACGACCCTGATCCCGACCAGGAATTGTGGAAAACACCCTCCAGTGGCGAGCAACCCTACTATGGCGGGGACGTTCATTCCGCCGGGATGAATTCTGTTCGCGGCGCTATAGCGGGTGCGATTGCACGTCTTCTGTTCGACAAAACAGATCGAATCAATCGGTTGAGGGATGCCATAGATCATTTGGTCCACGACCATGTAATTGCCGTGCGATCGTGCGCTATTGAGGCCCTCCTTGCCGTCATTAATTTTGAGCCGGCCGCGGCGATCTCGTGGTTCACCGAGTGCGTTGCGGCGGACCCGGTGCTGCTCGCAACGCGAGACGTCGAACAATTTATTCATTTTGCGGGCTATCGTAATTACGTCGCACTTCGTCCTATTTTCCAGACGATGTTGGCGTCACCCGACACGAAAGTCGTTGAAACCGCCGCACGGCAGACTTGCCTATTAGCGCTGAACATCGAAGAGGCAAAGCATGACGCAGAACGCGTACGCAATGGCATCCCTGCAATGCGCAAGTCCGCCGCAGATGTTTATTCCACAAATGTCGCGAATGAAACCGTTGGCGTCATTTGTCGCGAACTTCTTATGCCGTTTCTTACAGATGAGGATGAAAATGTGCGCGCCGAGGCGGCGTCGGCATTTCGGGACGTATCGAAGCTCGCCACGGACGAACAGGCCAAGCTCCTTACCGCATTCCTCGGTGCCAATCCCGGGCCGGACGCTTTAGAGGAAGTCGTGCGTGCTTTGGAAGATTCACCGGTTCAACTTCCCGACCTCGTCTGCCGGCTGGTAGAACAATGCATCAAAGCATTTCAAAGTGAGGCTGGGGATATCACTAAGGCCGGATCGACGGTTGCCATGGACCTGTCAAAAATCGTCATTCGGTTGTACACACAGACGGGAGATACAGCCATTCAATCCCGCTGTCTAAATCTGATTGACCAAATGGAACTTCACAATTTTATTGGCCTGTCGGATGAACTACGTCGGATGGATCGTTGAAGGCGGGCGCATCATCTCCAATTCGATTGTGCTCGGAAGAATCACGAAATATCCCTCACGCCGCCTCGGACTGGGACTCCGGCTCGGAATCGCGGGCAAACTCGGCCAGGGCCTGACGCAGAACGATCCACGAGCGCTCGCTCTCGGCGGCCTGCAACAGCTTGGCGGCCTGCGGGGCCACGTCCTTCAGACCGGCGGCCGCCGCCCTGCCGAGCAGCAACTTGGCAATGTCCTGGA
>JBEKXM010000318.1:0-5852 GCA_049512115.1 Tepidisphaeraceae bacterium
TGCCAAATTGGACCTAAACCAATCTCGCGCCTCTGCGTTGGCTACGTGCCCCCGGCAATTGTGACACCGGATCTCTTGTGGACATGATAGAATGACCACCATGAATCCAGCCAACGGCGGCAGCGAGGAAGCGGACCCCCTCATCGACGAAGTGAGGGCCATTCGCCGTTCCATCTGTGATCTCTTCGGCGAGGACGTGGAAAAACTGGCCGAGCATCTTCGTGCCGTCGAGCGAGAGTACCGCGGGCGCACGGGGCGTTTTGCCGACGTGCCACTCGAGCCAGGGCAGGAGCTCTTTCCCGACGCGTTGCAAGCCCAAGTCGACCCGTTCCTGTCCGACCTACGAAAACTCCGCAATGCTTAAGCCAAGAGGTGAAAGTTTTGTGTCCGTTTTGGGATTGGCGTGGGGAAAAAATGTGAGGACAACGCAAGTAGGCAAGACGTGGCAATGCGGTGGCGTCCCCCCCGAAAAGAATTTGCGGCCGCAGCCCGCCCCTCAACCGCCCTTCACAGCCCCGCTTGTCCGACATCGCCGTTGGTTTGCCACCATCCCGCCGCATTGGTAATCTTTTGAAGCGCCATTGACTTTCCCCTCCTAAGGAGGAGAGGCAAACGTGCCCACGCAGATTCACTCAATTCCAGGTCTCAAGAATCTGTTCAACAGATGCTCTGACCACGTGCGGACGCATTTCGAGCACCTCCCGCGGCTCCTGGACGATTATCCACTTGAAGTCGCCCTCGGCTATGTGTTTTACCGCCTTGAACTTGGCCAGAACATGGCTCTTTATTGCGGCGTGGTCAAGCTGCACAGAGCCGACACCACCGTGGCAAGCAATACCCTCGACGCACACCACATGACCCGCAAGGGATTCGAAAAGGTATACAAGATTGTATTCGACCTCGATTTGCCGGATGCCGCCACTCGAGAGTTACGAACAGCCGAAGCGACTCGGGATACGGTCATGCATGGGGGCGCAGCCACGGAGGCTCGATTGCGGAACGCTATCGGCCGAGTGCTTGAATTTGCCTGCGCGGTGAACACCGAACTCCAAAATCGACATCAGTGTCCGCCGTTCACCGGTTACTGGCGCGGATTCGCCGGCCGTCTAAGAAAATTGGACCCAAGAACCACCCGCTTTATGCTCAAAGGCATGGGGTTTGGCATTGCTTAAAACAATATCCATGATTCGGATGCTACTGCCGCACAGACTAGCCCAGTGGCCTATGCTAGGCTGTACCCGAGGGCCCATCCTCACCCCAGGGTTTACTCCCGCACACCCTATGCAGAGTTATTATTAAGCTAGGTAATGCAGGAGTAGGCCCTAACTTCCGGCCCAATTCGGCCCCATTCTAAAAGGAGCTTTGCCAAATACCGTTGACCAACTGGCCCAAAGGACGTACGGAGCTCATCATCGCGATCATCGTGCCCGATTCGCTTCCAGATGCTCCTAAGCGCCAGATTTACGAATTGCGCAATCCAATCACGCTTTTCCGATGTCGCGGCGCGCAATTCATTGTAGCCCGCAACACGCAACGATCGGTCCGCAGCCAACACGTTTGCGCCAAGGCGCACGCCAGTAGGCGGATGATCGAGGCGAGGCCACTCGTCCACAGTCGGGCACGGAAAAAAAAAGCTTCCGGTCATCACCATTCCGCACAGCAGTGCAACTTGGAGACCATCCTCCAGAGTCCTGACCATTCTCTGATCATCATTTGGGTAGCCTTCCCGACGGCTGGCAAAAGCAAGCGTTTTTAGCAAAATCAGGTTCATCGCAAAGCTATCCGCATCCATTTCTAGCGCCTGAAGCGACAGCGCGCCTTTCTCAGCCGGGGCCAATGCCTCAGAAAGTCTACTCTCTCCTGAACCGTAATTCTTTAACCACCACCCCAAATGGCCGCACACGATATGAGCAACCTCGTGGCCAATGAGGAATTCGGTAGCAATCGCAAGAAGCAATTCAGCACATCGACCGCGATTGCGATCGATTGGCCGGATGCTCCCTCGATCCTTTAGAAATGCGCGCATATATGTCAGCGCATTGTTGCTCAGCGGAGCGAATTGTCGCGACGCATTCTCTTTCGTTGAATCGCCCGCCCACGGAAAGAATTCGGGCTGCGAGAAGATGCGATGCGCCAATGCGTGCATCAAAATCAGCGCACCGTAGTTTACCGCGATGAAATACCGTCCATCATGCAAGAAGGCGCACGCGTTGAAAGTCGCATCGTCAACAACCCCGACGAATATCTCGGGAACTACACGATCGGTCCGCACCTTCCGGACAATTTCATCACGAATTCCCTTACATAGCGCCTCAACTCCCGCGTACAGCCTGCCCGGCCATTTGCCAGGATCAAAAGCGCACCGTTCGGCGATGCCACGAGATCGTATCGCCTCGTCGAATAAATCCGTAGCGTTCGGCGCCATGCCTTCTAGCTTTCCTAAGGAATAGCGATGATCACGCAGCCATTCAGATGTATAAAGGCTTGCTGCTATCGCATCGTCACTCGACGATACATCTGTGGCAGCATAGGTTCCGCGTTCCACGGAAACCAGTCCCTATCCTGCTATGCACGGGGTCTAAACACGCCCTCTCTAATGCTCTCTCGCTTTGACGAATTTCGTGTTTTTCTCTTGCAACGCGAAATAAGTTAGGTTATTGTTTGGGTTATGGCCTTAGTCAATTACCAATGTTCGCCTTTTTCTTCCCGTCTACTGTTCCCCTGCTCCCCTGTTCTACTCTCTCGCGAATCCCCGTTCTTCCTCCCCCCGTTCTACTGTCTCCTGTCTACTGCTCCACTTTCTCGCGCAGCGAGGGGGGAGGGGGGTGGGATGGGACATTTTCGGGCAGACCTGGGCATTTTTAGACGCAAACGCGGAAAAAACGGCCCGCTTTTGCGACAGAAGAATATGCGGCGCATCGCCAGTGATGCGGCTAATCCGGAGAATTCAAGTTCACCGCGAAGGGGGTCCCGGCGATTTACCGCCGGGTCCCGCGAAGAGCGCGAAGAAAGAAGGAAATTCAGTCGAACCGATTGGCGAATGCTGCGCAGATGTAAATTATGCAAACATGACATAACTTCTTCTCCGCCTTGATTCTTCGCGCTCTTCGCGCCCTTCGCGGTGAATAATTCCTTCTTCGCGGTGAATGATCGGGGGCGAAACAGTAGGATTCCGTTTGATGTTAACCAAGCGAATCATCCCCTGTCTGGACGTTGACCGTGGCCGCGTGGTCAAGGGCGTGAAATTCTTCGATCACGTCGATGCCGGCGATCCGGTGGCCCAGGCGCGGAAATACCAGGATGACGGCGCTGACGAGCTGGTGTTTTACGACATTTCCGCCAGCCACGAGGGCCGCCAGATCATGGCCGATCTGGTCGCCAAGGTCATGGACGAGATTTTCATGCCCCTGACCGTCGGCGGCGGAATCCGCACGCTGGACGACGCCACCCGCCTCATTCAGGCCGGCGCGGAAAAGGTCAGCGTCAACTCCGCCGCCGTCAAAAATCCCCGGCTCATCGCCGACATCGCCCGCAAATTCGGCCGCTGCGCCACCGTCCTCGGCCTGGACGCCAATCGCGTCACCAAGGACGGAAGAGAAATGTGGGAAGTATTCGTCAATGGCGGCCGCATCGGCACGGGAATCCGCGTCATGGATTGGGTGAAACAGGCTGAGGAATTGGGCGCCGGCGAGATCGTGCTGAACGTCATGAACGCCGACGGGACCACTGAGGGCTACGACCTGGAAATGACCGCCGCGGTGAGCGACGCGGTGAAAATCCCCGTCGTCGCCAGCGGCGGCGCCGGCAGCCCGCAGCACCTGTTGGATGTTCTGACCACCGGCCACGCCGACGCCGCCCTCGCCGCCAGCATTTTCCATTTCGGGACGTTTTCGATCCAGGAGGTCAAGAAATTCCTCTCCGATCGCGGCGTCCCGATCCGGCTCGTATAGAACTACTCCACTCGGACGCCACGGCAGGTCTGCAACCCGTTCAAAGAAAAAGCTCACGCAGAGGCGCAAAGGCGCAGAGGAAAGAAAGCCTTTGCTTCTCCTCCTTCTCTGCGCCTTTGCGCCTCTGCGTGAGATCTTTCTTCATGGTGTTATGATTTGAATCTGCGCAGGATACTCGAATGTGTTCGGCTGAATTTACTTGTTTCTTCTCGCTCTTCCCGCTCTTCGCGGTGAATATTCCGGCTCAGGGCTGAGTGGTAACTTTCAATTCCTTCACCGCCGTCCCGTCGCTCCATTTTCCCATATATCGCTGCTGCGGCGTATTGCCGAGAGCATATTGGCCGTTCTTTCCGAAAAACGCCGCGTCCGTGAGGCCGTCGAACAGTTTCCATACACCGTAATATGCCAGCGCATTCACTGGCTTTTGCTCGATGAACCGGCGAATGCGCTGACCGACGGGCCCTTCGCTCGGCTCGCCGACGGCGTCCGGGTCGAGCGTTTCCAGCGAAACCGGCGCCATGTGGTTGGCAATCAGCGGCGGGTAGCCGTAATCGTCGGAAACCAGCGTGATGTAATCCTTCTTTTCCGGCGGAATTTGCGTGAGCCCGGCAAAAATCATTTTCGCCGTATCGTCGCCCGCCAGCAGGTCCCGATCGCCGACGATCACCAACGCCAGAGTATCCGCGGCGATTTTCGAAAAATCCTCCACCGGCATGTGGATCGCCGCATTGCCGATCAGATGGTTTCCCGGCTCCACGCAGCAGATCGCCTTGGGAATCGGCAATCCCTCCTCTGCCGCCAGCGCTGCCAAGTTCGGCGTGATCGCCCCGCCCATCGAATGGCCGACGATCGCCACCCGATCCAGCTCCGGCTTGACGTGCTCGCCCGTTTGCAATTCGACCATTGCCGCCTTGATCGCGGCAACGGCGTTGGGAGTGAATTCCTTCATCGGCGTGCTCACCGACGCCTGATAGCGCGGAAATATCACGATGCTTCCGCGTCGAACCAGATGCCTGATCCACGCGCCATAGCTGTTCGGCGTCATCGCGCTCCAGCCGTGATTGAAGATGATCACGGGCGCGGATTTCGGGATCGGATCGGCCGGCTCGAAAATCCAGTATTGTCCATCCCCCTGGCCGAACCGATGCATGCTCAGACCGCCAAACGGATATTTGCCGCCGCCCGGGCCATCGCCCGGTTGCGGTGGGGGAGTCGGGCGGGTCGTCGCCCCGGCGCCGACCAGCAGCAGGAACAACGGAATCCCCATGACCATCCGGGCCTTGGACATGCGACTTGTTCTTTCGAACCTCATTTTTCCCCCGGAATCGCCCCCGGCGCGGAATAATTGCAGCTTTCGAGATATGCGGTGACGGCCTGGCGGAGTTGACGCTGAATGGCCCTCGGGTCTTGCCGCGCATCCACGCAATGAAACCCGAATTCCTCCGCCATGACGTCGAACTGCCGGATCAATTCGCCCTGATAGGCGATGAAGCTGTCGTAAAGATCGTCCCCCCAACTCATGTCCAGGCCGCTTTCCCAATAGTTCATTTTCCCCGCTTCCAGGACTCGCGGGACGAGTTGTTCGACCCCAAGCTGAAGATAGAAAACCAGGTCGGGCTGAACCGCGAAGCTGAAAAGGTCGCGGAGCCACCCCTTGTCCGCGTCGCGCACGACGCCGCGTGCCAGCAACGTGTAAATATACCGGTCCGCCAGCACGATGAACCCCCCGCGCAGCGCCGGAATGATCTGATACTCCATGCGGTCGGCCAGGTCGGTCGCATACATCAGGCAATACGTCAGCCGATGCAACGAGTGCCCTTGCTTGGCATCGGTGATCGCCTTGCCGACCAGTTTGCTCCGCGTCCAGCCCGTGTCGATGACCGCATACCCCTGCACCTCCAG
>JBEKXM010000319.1:0-5811 GCA_049512115.1 Tepidisphaeraceae bacterium
GTATGGTCAATATTCAAGTCAGCGACAAAAGTGACTGATAAAGCGTGTCCCACGGAGGAACAACTTTATGAAGCGCAAAGGCGGTTTCACGCTGGTAGAGCTTCTTGTCGTAATTGGAATCATCGCGATTCTTATTGGGATCCTGCTCCCGGCCCTGCAAAAGGCTCGGGCGCAGGCACAGATTACCCAGTGCGAGAGCAACCTGCGCCAAATCGGCCTGGCGACTCAAATGTACGCGGGGGAAAACAACGGTTATCTGCCAGATCGGTATACAGACCCGGCCGACAACAGCCAAGATCCCGATAAGCTTACACCGCTTCAGCCAATTTTCTTCTTTTACGCCAAGAACCGTGGCGTGCCCTATTGGGGCGGAGCGCCAAATATTAGCCCGATCAACTACACGCAGCTTTATCAGATTGGGCGCCTTTACGCGTGCGGATACCTGAAGAGCCCTCTGGCGGCCTTTTGTCCGGCTGGCAACCCCGATAACACAATTTTCAGTTGGGCGGCCAATCAACCGGGAACGTCCTTGAGGGTGCCGCCACCAAAATTACCGTGGCCTGAGGACGGGAGTAGCGCGGGGACCTACTATTCTGGATATTGCTATAATCCTTACTACAATCAGGTGGGGCTCAGTTTTATAAGACAGGCTTTTCTGAAAATAGCGAAATTCCCAAAGACCAGGCTATTGGCGTTCGACCCTATATTTATGTCATACAAGTCCGACATTCCCCACGTTGGCGGCGCGCAAATCCCCTCGTGGAACGCTTTGTTCATCGACAGCCACGTGGTAAATGTCACAAGCCAATATATCTATAACAAGGTCATTGCCGCAGGCGGCGCAAACTCAGCCCCCACACTGGCAGAAGATTGGAATAGATTTGAGAATGCCCGCGACATGATCGAAACCGTAGCCAATGGACAAAACTTGTACTACAACACCAACACGAACCGTGTAACCCACACCCGGGGCGAAACGGACGGCGGGCACTCGTCAAAGTAAACACCGGCGGGAATTCACGCCGCGAGATGACAACACCGCACACATTCTTTCATTCCGCAGATCCAGGAAAATCCGAATGCGAGGGATTCGAATCTCAGCTATTTCAATCCTGTTTGCCGCACAGTGGGCCGTCAGCGGGTTGGCGCAGGTCGTCGGTAGCGACGCGCCGATCGACCGGCAGGCTTTGGTCAGCCGGCATAACATCGTCGTCCACAACCTCGACCCGATGGGGGCGATGGCTGTAGGCAACGGGGAGTTCGCGTTTAATTTCGACGTGACCGGCTTGCAGACGTTTCCGGAGTATTACCAAAAGACGATGCCGGTCGGCATCCTCAGCACGTGGGGATGGCACAGCTTTCCCAATCCCAACGGCTACACGCTGGATCAGTTCAAACTCACGACCATAAAGAAATACGATCGCACATTCGTCTTTCCCTCGGCCAGCACGAGCCATCCCACTCCTCCGGCCGCGTACCTGCGCTCCAACCCGCATCGGTTCGGACTGGGCCGCATTGGGCTGGAAATGACCAAGGCGGATGGTTCGGCGGTTGCCATTACGGATCTGACAAATATCGAAGAAAAGCTCGACCTGTGGAACGGGCTGTTGAGCAGCAGTTTCGAAGTGGAAGGAACGCCCGTGCGCGTGCAGACGGCGGCCCATCCCCAGCGTGACGAAGTGGCGGTGGCGGTGGAATCGCCGCTGATTCAGTCCGGCCGACTCAAGGTGCGATTGGCGTTTGGGTACGCGTCGGCCAGTTTCGGACCGGACTATCAGGATTGGACGCATCCCGATTCACACCAGACGATCCTCACCCGCCGTGGAGACAGGGGCGCGGATTTCGCGCGGACGCTGGATGACACACATTACTACGTTCGGGCCGCATGGTCGCCGGGCGCAACCCTGTCCGAGACCGGCAAGCATCAGTATTTGTTGACCGGCTCGGGCGGCCGGATCGAGCTGACGGCTTGGTTTTCGCCGACGGCGATCGAATTGGATGCCGATAGCGTCAGCGACGTTCAATCGGCGTCGAGCGAAAAATGGCAGAGATACTGGATGAGCGGTGGAGCGATAGATTTGTCGGGCAATGCCGATCCGCGCGCGGCGGAATTGGAGCGGCGAATCGTGCTCTCGGAATATGTGATGGCGGTGCACGATGCCGGCCCGCTCCCGCCGCAGGAAACCGGCCTGGGCGTGAATTCATGGTACGGCAAATTCCACATGGAAATGTATTGGTGGCACGCGGCCCATTGGGCGCTGTGGGGCCGGCCGGAGATTTTGGAAAGAAGCCTTGGCAACCTGACGCAACTGATGCCGCCCGGCGAGGTGATGGCCAAGCTGGAAGGATGCAAAGGGGTGAAATGGTCGAAGATGACCGACCCCACCGGCAGCGAAAGCCCCTCGGGAGTCGGGCCGGTCCTGGTCTGGCAGCAGCCGCATCCGATCTATCTCGCGGAACTGGTCTGGCGCGCTCACAAGGATCGCGCAACTCTGGATCGCTATAGAAAAATCGTGTTCGAGACGGCCGACTACATGGCCACCTTCGTCGATTTTGACCCGCAACGGAAGCAGTACGTCCTTGGGCCCGGCGTCAGTTCGGGTGATGAGAAACACACGGATATCGCACACAACCTTAACCCCACAATGGAGCTGGGTTACTGGAAATGGGCGCTGGAAACGGCCCAGCAATGGCGAGTGCGTCTGGGCATGCCGCGCGACGAGCAATGGGACAAGGTCATCAACAATCTAGCGCCGCTGACCGTTCGTGGCGGAGTTTACCCGGCCCTGGAGCTTCCAGAGGAAGACCGGGCGGGGTTCATGCCGACATGGCTTTACGGCGTGCTGCCGGGCGAAGGCGTGGATAAAGAGGCGATGCGGAACACGCTTCAGGAAGTTTGCGGCGCCGGCGGCGTTCAGGCGAACGTCACCTGGGGCACGGCCATGTACGCCATGTGCGCAGCCCGGCTGAACGAACCGGAGGTGGCGATAGAACTCCTGGCGGGGAAATACGAGAAGAATCCGTTCATGGCGTCGGGCTACACCGTTCGCCGACCCGAGCAGACCCCGATGTACTTCCCGGCGAACGGCGGGTGGCTGTCAGCGGTCGCCATGATGGCCGCGGGTTGGGACGGCAGCGTCGGGCACGCGCCGGGATTCCCGAAAAATTGGAAGGTGCGCTACGAGGGTTTGCAGCCGATGCCGTAAGGGCTGGGCCGCGATTCAAGGTGAAGTCTTCCCCGGCAAAGAGTTGAGATATTCCTCGATTGCGGTGTATCCCGAGGGCGTCACGCGGTTAGGATCGGTGACGGGTATCTTGATCGCAGGCCCGCCTTTGATTTCGCCGAATCCGTGTGCCGAAGCCGGATCGTGAATGATCGTGCCCAGCTTGCCCAGCGACAGCGCTTCCTGAATCAATCGCATGTCGATCGCATCGCGATGCAGGGAGTCTCCGGCGCCGGCGAACACTTTTTTGCAGGCGTCGGCGGCGGAATCCACGGTGACGGGCACCGGCGGTTTCATCGTGGGCGATCCGATTAGGGTTGGACCCGGAAAATCACCCGGCCCCGCAAGGCGGCCGCTCAATCGGCCGTCCCGGTTCAGGTCAACGAGATTGCCAGATTGAAAAATATGATCCGTCGCGGTGAATTCGCCGGCAAATCGGTCCCCCGATGAGGGCCCCTTGATGAAATAGTTGTTGATCAGGTCGGCAAAATGGACCGCTTCGCTGTGCCCGCCGACGTAGCCGGTGACTCCCCAGTTATACACCACGTTGTTGATGTACTGCACGGTTCCCTTGGCTTTGGGGTTGCGGCTCTGGCTGTCGATCCAAAGGTTGTGGGAGAAGGTCACGTTGTCGCTCTCGCAAAGGCAGCCAAAGCGCTGAGGATCGATCCCTTCGCCGATCAGGCAATATTGCAGCGTGACATCGCTGGAATCGGTGAAGCCGACGCAATCCCACCGGCCCCATTCGATGGAAACGTGATCGACCATAACGTTGTGGCAGTCGTGGATTCCAAAGGCGGTCTTACGCTCTCCCCGAGGGGTCAGGCCCTGGCGCAGGCGGATGTAGCGGATGATGACGTTACGTGATGGACCGATCGAGATATTGTAATTCTTGAAGCAGATGCCCTCGCCGGGCGCGGTCTGACCGGCGATGGTGACGTTGCTGGCGACGCGGACCTCCGAAGCTAGGTCGATGTATCCGCCGACATCAAACACGACGATGCGCCGCTCCTTGCTGATGGCATCTCGGAATGAGCCGGGGCCGTGGTCATTGAGGTTGGTGACATGATAGACCTCGCCGCCGCGACCACCGCTGGCCAATGCGCCGAATCCCTCGGCACCGGGAAATGCGACCAATTGCGACGAAACTTTGGACGTGGATTCGTGGGCGGCAGGGCGGCATGCATAAAGCGAGACCAACACCGCCACAATAATAACGAGGGCAAAAGTATTCAGTTTCAACCGGGATTCCCCACACGAACCGTGGCCCGGTAATGCCTTCGGCTACCGAGCCCGGGACTTTCCATTTGACCGACGCCTCACGACCGTCGTGATGCGATGGGCGGGATAATACCACGCCTGGAAGTTCGGCCAAACTGATTCCTGGCCCCAAGTGGCCGAAAACGCGACGGTTTGGACGGCAGTGCGTCCCATTGCGACACTTTGCTCTTCTGGAATCACGCTGAAGATGGACGGCTACGATGCGACCGGATGCGTCCAAATGGCCGGCTTGGTTGAAGATTCTGAATCAATCGGTAATATGCGGCCAAACGCTGAATTTCCGAACGATTCGGCACGGCCGGGCGTGTACCGAAGTGGACAAACGGGTCAGACTGTAAATCTGATGGCTTAAGCCTTCGTAGGTTCGAATCCTACCGCGCCCATCTAAATAGGATGTAAGTCTCCGCATGGCTCGGAAATTCCGTGCCCGGGTCGGCTTCAGCGTCCATGTTCAGCAGCGGCATGACGGCTACACCGTTTCCGCTCGTTGGTACACAGCCAACTCGTCGGTTCCGCGAAGATCGGCGGGGTGATAGCGGGGGATGGGAAGCTTCAACTGCTCCAGCGGCGACGGCTCCTTGAAACACCGCCCGCAACGTTGACACGTGCTCCCCAGATGCACCAAATGCAGATCGCAATGCTCGCGCGCCGCCGGGCCGGTGTCCGCGCCAGCCGTTTGTGGGGAAGGTCATAACCGTCTACACCGTTACCCCATGTAGCAGGCTTGGATAGGGACTTCGTGCCAATCCCGCGCCCAGTCCCACCCTTTCGCAAATCTATGGCATCGCATTGAAAAAGCCCTGGCAATACGAAACGGCCGCCGACAACAGGCTGCCACGGGTTGTCAGGGTCCCACACGGCGGCCGGCGATGAAGACGTGTTCGATCTGCCGGGGGCTAATTGTGTAGAGCAGGGCGGAGATCTGTTGCTGCGGGGGCAGTTCGGCGATCCACTTCTGAGGGCGGACGACCAGGCAGTCGGCGTCGTAGCCGATTTCCAGTGATCCGACCCGATCTGCCATGCCCAAGGCGTCGGCCGCGCCGGCTGTCAGCAACCACCAGGCTTCGGCAGGGGCCGGAGTCTGGGTGGGGGATCGTGGCATGGAGCGGACCTTGATGGCTTTGACGGTTTGCAGAGCCTCAACGGCGACGCGCGGCATGAAAGGCTCGAAACCCCCGGCCACGCTGCTGCCCAGGGCGAGGCGGATGCCATCGGCTCGGTGGCCGACGTAATCCATCAATCCGCTCTCGCGAAAGAGATTGGCGGTGGGGCAATGGATGAGCGCGGCCCCGCGGTCGGCGACACG
>JBEKXM010000320.1:0-5798 GCA_049512115.1 Tepidisphaeraceae bacterium
ATCCGCCGGATCGGCCATGCCCCGATCATGCCAACAAAACCGCGCTAGCGCAAGCGCAAGATAATGCTATTATATAAGATGCAACTATCGTGCCGAACGGGATTGGCTACGTCCCCTTTAAAAAAGAAAGAGCTACGTCACCTTTAATCAATTTAAGTGACCAAAGGATGAAATAATGAGGCTCAAGATCAGCGCCATCTGCATCATGATTGCCGTTCTAGCTGGTATGGCATATTATTTCGTGAGGTGGCATAATTATAAAAATAGACCTCTTTTCTACAACACGTATAAACGGGATGGAGATGGAATAATTTGGAAATGGGATTTATGGCCGCCTCCCCTAAGTGACTATCAGGGCAATTTGGTATTTGCTGATTTTCCTAATAACATTTGTGCGATAGTTCATTACACGGACGGAAATGATGGAGGTACATATACGATATATAGCGATGTGAATTCCTGCGGCATTTTATTAGGCAATAAAATCAAGAGCGTTACCAACATACCAGACAGTCTGTTTAGCATTGACGAATCGAGTATAAAGACTATCAGGAGGTTGACACCTGGTGAGGCGGAAACTTTGTACCAGAAGCTTTCCCGTGATGCGGATCGCACGCGAGTGGATTGGAAAAAGACCGTTCACGAAACTATCCTAAACCTGTCGGGACTCGGCTCGACACGAGCATCAACAACGGACACGCCAACTAAAGATGACGCAAGCCATTAATCACAAATGACTACGAGCCACCAGAATCCAGGGACGCGAACCGGGACGGGACGCGAACCGGGACGTGAGCGCTTTACAAAGCGCTCACGTCCCGGTTCTCTCGGTTCACGTCCTGGTTCTCTCGGTTCGCATCATGCGATGGGCAGGTGCTGGATGTTTCAGGGCGAACCGGCCGCTGCTCTGGAACATTTCAATCGGGCTCTGTTTCTGCAACCCGGATATGCACTGGCCCATTTCAGCAGGGCCCAGGCCTTATTGAAGCTGGGCCGGTTTGCGGAGGGCTGGTCTGAATACGAATGGCGATGGCCATGCGATTTGGTTGCGCGGCCGTCAATCCCTTGCCCGCGCTCGGATGGCTGTTCGCTACATGGGCGATCAATTCTGGTCCATACCGAACAGGGCTGCGGAGATGTGCTGCGGCGCAACTGATGGAGGAATTCACGCTGGCGCTTTACAAATACCGGCCAATCACTAGACTTCCACACCCTGCCGCCAATCGGGGCGGTTGGGAATTTCCTTTGGTTTTCGGAGACTATCCGTGGCTCATTCACTGTCGGCTAAAAAGCGAATTCGTCAGAGCATCAAGCGCCGGGCACGCAATCGTGCGAGAAAGGAAGTGCTCAAGGATCAAACCAGGGCGTATCTGGCGGCGCTGGCGAGCAATGACGTGGCCAAGGCGGAAGCGGAATTGAACAAGACGGTGGTGCGGCTGGACAAGGTGGCGGCGAAACACACGATTCATAAGAACACGGCCGCGCGAAGACGAAGCCGGCTGACCTTGAGGCTAAATGCGCTGAAGGCGGCCGGATCGGGTAAGGGCGCTCCCGCCACCGCCTGATCGCGCGACGTTGAATGAAACAACTAAACGTGAAGCGTGAATGGGCGAATCGATTCACGTTTCACGTTTTTATTTTTGGCTTCGAAAGCTAAGATTTACCGCGGATTACGCGGATGACGCGGATGGGAAGAATGATTTCATCCGTTTCTTATCCGCGTTATCCGCGAAATCCGCGGTTCAATTAAATCTCCGCGGTGAATAATCCGGGTTGAATATGCTGCGAAAGGGAAATCCAAATGGCTGATGCATCGGTCATGGAACAGATCGTCTCGCTGTGCAAACGGCGCGGGTTCATCTATCCGGCCAGCGAAATCTACGGGGGCTTGAACGGCTTTTGGGATTACGGCCCGCTGGGGTGTCTGCTGAAAAACAATATCCGGGATTGGTGGTGGCACGAAATGGTTCTCTGTCCGCCACTTGGGCCGGATGGACATCCGATCGAAATGGTCGGGCTGGATTCGGCGATTATTCAGAATCCGAAGACCTGGGTGGCGTCGGGACATGCGACTGGATTTGCCGATCCGATGGTGGATTGTCGGGCGTGTAAGACAAGATTTCGTGCGGACCATTTGATGGTTTATATCGGCACGCGCGATAGCGACGGATTGAAAGTGTATTACTCGGGTATTGGCACTCGCGACGAAGTGATTGCTCAGAACGAAAAAAAACTTCAAAAAGTAAAAGACGATCCGTGGGGCGAATCGTTAGGGTAATATTTACATCTTATCCCAGAGGCACGCGCAAAGGTTCCATGTCTAGAATGGGGTGAAAAAGGTACGTTAACCGAGCCTCGTCAATTCAACTTGATGCTGACGACTGAAATCGGAGCGGTTGATCCGGTGAAGGCCTATCTTCGCCCGGAAACCGCCCAGGGGATTTTCCTTGATTTCAAGAACATCATCGACACCACGCGCGTCAAAGTTCCTTTCGGCGTGGCTCAGGTCGGCAAGAGTTTCCGCAATGAGGTAACGCCGCGGAATTTCATTTTCCGGTCGCGCGAATTCGAGCAGATGGAGATGGAATGGTTCTGCCATCCGGATGAGGCTCTCAAATGGTATGAATTCTGGAAGGCCAGGCGCATGGAATGGTGGCGGTCGCTGGGGGTGGCTGACGGTAATCTGCGATTGCGCGATCATGCGAAGGAGGAGTTGAGCCATTATTCGAAGATGACGGTGGACATTGAATACAAGTACCCTTTCACCGCGCCGGATTTCGGGGAGTTGGAGGGGATTGCGCATCGGGGGAGTTTCGATCTGACTCAGCATCAGGAGCATTCGGGTCAGAAGCTGGATTATTTCGATCAGGAGCTTCAACTGAAATTGAAGGAGCAGGGGGCCAGTCCGGAGGAGATCAAGGCGAAGAGCCGGTATATTCCGAACGTGATTGAGCCGGCTTCCGGGCTGACGCGGGCGGTGTTGGTGTTGTTGTGCGAGGCGTTTACGCCGGACGAGGCCCGGCCGAGCAAGATGTTCCTGAAGTTCAAGCCGCAGTTCGCGCCGGTGAAGGTGGGAGTGTTCCCGCTGGTGAATAAGGATGGGATGCCGGAGATCGCGGAGAAGCTGTATCTCGATCTGCGGGCCCAGTTCACGGCTGAATATGATGCCAAGCAGTCGATTGGGAAGCGGTATGCGCGAATGGATGAGATCGGCACTCCGTTCTGCCTGACGATCGACGGGCAGACGATCCAGGACCGGACGGTGACGGTACGGGATCGGGATGCGATGACGCAGGTGAGGGTGGGGGTGGATCAGGTGAAGGGGTATTTGGGGGAAAGATTGTAGGGAAAAGCTCGAAATCCGAAATCCGAATGACGAATCAAATCCGAATGACGAAAACCGAATGGGTTTCATTCAGTCATTCGGGTTTCGGATTTGATTCGTCATTCGGATTTCTGGTTTCGGATTCTTCACGCTATCCTGTTACGCCGGTATGTCGACGCAGTTGGACATCCTGGCCCTGGAGCCGTTTTACGGCGGGGTGCGGAGGTCGATGCTGGAGACGGTGATACGTTGCAGCCGGCATCGGTGGACGCTGCTGAAACTACCGCCGCGGCGGATCGAGCGAAGATTGTCTGCGGCGGCGCATTGGTTCGCCGAGCAGCTTTCGCGGCACTGGGCGGGGCGGTTGGATTTGCTGTTCACCAGCGAGGCGTTGAATCTGGCGGATTTGATCCGGCTGGTGCCGGAGCTGGTTCACAAGCCGTCGGTTGTTTATTTCCATAACAATCAGCTTCCGGACCCGGACGGTCCGGAGAACAAAGCGACGAACGAACTGGTGAACCTGAACACGGCGCAGGCGGCGTTGGAATTGTGGTTCAACAGCGATTTCCACCTGAATCTGTTCGCGTATCGTGCCGCGGCGATAGTGGAGCGGCACCCGGAGCTGTCGAGCCGCAACCCGGTTCCCGAGATGCTGGCGAAATCGCGGGTGATGCCGCCGCCGTTCGATCTGCATTTGGCAAGCAACATCCAGATGACCAAGCCGGTGAAGCGGCAGCCGCGCACGATCTTCGTGAATACGCGTGACGCGGACATGGATTTGCTGAATCTGGGCCTTTCCACGCTGGCGATGCGGGGGGAGCGGTTCACGCTGGTGACGGTGGGCCCGCTGGAAAGGCTGTCCAACGATTTCGCGCGGCTGGCGATCGACGAGAACGATGAATATGCGCAGACGTCGGCGTTATTGCGCGCCGACGTTTTTTTGAGCACGCAGCGCTGGGCGCCGGTGGATTTGTTCGCGGTGCGGGCGCTGACGGCGGGATGCTGGCCGATCTTGCCGGAGGATGGAGTGTATCAGGAGATGATCCCGCGCTCGCTGCGCGGCCGCTGTCTCTTCGACGGCACGCCGGACATGATGGCGAGCCGGATTCAGGACGTATGGCATCTGCATGGGGTGGAAGACGGGGCGGCGGAGGTGGCGTTTCTGGATGCGATCAAGGGCTTTGACGCCATCACCGCCTGCAAGGCGATGGACGAGCGGCTGAGCGTGCTGGTGGCCAAGCATTCGCCGGGAAGTCATTAGACACGCCCGCGGGTGGAGCCTCAAATGGAGGTTACCGGGAAGATTACCGCGAAGGCGCGAAGAAGCGAAGTTGCGCGAAGGAAATTCAATCTGATTTCGCGCAACTTGGCCTCCTTCTCGCCTTTGCGGTTGAACTCTTCAGGTTGCGGGTGCAGCCAGCACTGGGGGCCTTCGCGGTTTATTTCAGGAAATTGAGGCCGAGGTTTGGCGCGAAAATGAGGGTTGTATGGCCGGCTTTGGCTCTGCGGCTTGGGGTTATCGGACAAAGCTGTGGAATATGGGGCGTGATGTTTTTACAAACCTCATCCGTCGCTTATTGTCTGACGACTAAAGGTTTAGAAGACAACGGAATTGAATGGTCAGAGTTGACCAAGTGGTCTAAAATAGGCGTCTGCATTTTTTAAAGTTTTGATGGCCGGAGTTGGCCGGCGCGCCATGGGTTGCTCTTGGCGCGCGGGATGAAGGAATGTCCTTATGTCGGTGGTGGCGTCGCGAAGATCGGCATTAGTCGGCAGGTCCATTGGGGCTGTTCGGGAGTCGTCGGGACGTCATCGGCGTAATGAGCCGGCGACCAAGCGCGTCCGGCGCGACGGGAAATTTTTCCGATTGGGCAAAGAGAAGTTTTACGTCAAGGGGGTGACGTACGGGCCGTTCAGGCCGGATGCCGATGGCTTGACGTTCCCAAGTCCCGCGCAGGCAAAGCGGGATTTCGAGAAAATATTGGAGTTGGGCGCGAACTGCCTGCGGATTTATCACATTCCGCCCGCCTGGTTTCTGGACCTTGCCGACGAATTCGGGCTGAAGATTTTCCTGGACGTGGCGTGGGCGAAGAACCTGACGTTTATCGGGGATGAGAACCTGACGCGGCAAGCGCAGGAAGCGGTGCGGTCGGCGGCGCGGGCGTGCGGCAATCATCCGGCGGTCTTGGCGCTGAGCGTCGTCAACGAGATTCCTTCGGACATCGTTCGCTACGTGGGCCGGCACAAGGTCGAGGCGTTCATCGACGGCCTGGTCGAGATCGCCAAATCCGAAGCGCCGGATTGCCTGGTGACGTTCGCCAATTTCCCAACCACGGAATACGTGAATCCGCGCGGCGTGGATTTCGTCTGCTACAACGTTTACCTGCACGACGAGAACGTTTTCCGGAACTATCTGGCGCGGCTACAGAACATCGCGGGGGACAAGCCGCTGATGTTGGGGGAATACGGAATC
>JBEKXM010000321.1:0-5770 GCA_049512115.1 Tepidisphaeraceae bacterium
TCGACGGTATCGTAGCCCTGCTTCTCGATGTGCCGGCGGATGCGCGTGGCGTGGTTGGCCATCTCATCCATCATCTTGCGGTTGGTCTGGCTGAACCACAGATTGTTCTTGAAGAAGTCGGCGTGGCCGTAGACGTGGGAGATGACCAGCTTCTGATCGACGAGTTGATTGGATTCCTGGAGATAGGCGTAGCAGGGATCGTTGTTGATGACCATTTCGTAGACGCGGCCCAGGCCGTAGAAGTGCTGCTTGCGGAGGCGTTCGTATTCGGCGCCGAATCGCCAATGGGGATATCGCTGGGGGAATCCGCCGTAGGCGGCGATCTGGTTCATCTGCTCGTAGTCGCACATTTCGAAGACAACGGGGAAGAAATCCAGGCCGTAGGAGCGTGCGCGTTCGCGGATTTGCTTTTTGGCGGCAAGCAGATCGGCGGGGAATGGGCCAATGGTGGGGGAGGACATATCGTGATTCTAGCGTCAAAATTCGCCGACTTCACGGGAAGCGGGGTAGCGGCGCGAGTTTCCCGTGCTTGCAGACGGTACGGTGGGAAAAGATCGCCGGATACGCGGGGAAACGGACCTGGCGCCGGCTGGAGCATTGGCGCGATCGAAGGCCGCGGGATGGCAATCCCGCGGCTTTTGGGGGAAACGTCGCGAGGCAATGGAACGGGAACTTAATCGCGGCGGGGGCCGCGGGGGCCGCGGTCGCGGTCGCCGCCACGGCCGCCGCCGTGACGGGGCGGGCCGCGATGGCCGCCACGATCATCTCGGCCGCGGTCATCGCGGCCACGGTCGTCGCGGTGGCCTTCAGGGCCGCCGCCGGCGGGTGCGCCGACGGGTTCCGGATCGGTTTGGCCCTCTTCCCGCATGGCGGCCTTGCGGCTGAGTTTGATCCGGCCCTGATCGTCGATGAGGATCACTTTCACACGAATCTCGTCGCCGATGTGGACGATGTCATCGACGTTCTGGACGTATTTGTCGGAAAGTTCCGAGACGTGGCAGAGTCCGTCGGTTTCGGGGGCGATTTCGACGAAGGCGCCGAATTCCTTGATGCTGACGACCTTGCCGGCGTAAATCTTGCCGACCTTCACCTCGGCGGTGATGGCCTCGACGAGATCGCGGGCCTTTTCCGCGGAGGCCATATCGACGCAACTGATGAAGACGGTTCCATCGTCCTCGATGTCGATCTGGGCGCCGGTGTCTTCCTGGAGCTTCTTGATGTTCTTTCCGCCGGGGCCGATCAGCTTGCCGATCTTTTCCGGGTCGATCTTGACGGTGAGCAGGCGTGGGGCGTATTTGCTGATTTCGGGGCGTGGGGCGGGAAGGACGGCGGCCATCTTATCGAGGATGGTCAGGCGGGCCTCTTTGGCGCGGTGCAGAGTTTCACGGATGATTTTGTGATCGATGCCTTCGGTTTTGATGTCGAGTTGGATGGCGGTGATGCCGTCGCGGGTGCCGCAGACCTTGAAATCCATGTCGCCGAAGTGGTCCTCCTCGCCGATGATGTCGGTGAGCAGAGCGGAGCGTTCGCCTTCCTTGACGAGACCGATGGAGATTCCGGCGACGGGTTTTGAGATGGGGACGCCGGCGTCCATGAGGGCGAGGCATCCACCGCAAGTGCTGGCCATGGAACTGGAGCCGTTGGATTCGAGGATGTCGCTGATAATGCGGACGGTGTAGGGGAAAAGCTCGATACCGGGGAGAACGGCGACGAGGCTGCGTTCGGCGAGGGCGCCGTGGCCGATCTCGCGTCGGCCGGGGCCGCGGATGGGCCGGACCTCGCCGACGCTGTAGCTGGGGAAGTTGTAGTGGAGCATGAATTTCTGGCTGTATTCGTCGATCAGGCCGTCGACGAGCTGCTCATCGCTGCTGGTGCCGAGGGTGACGGTGCACATGGCCTGGGTTTCGCCGCGGGTGAAGACGGCCGAACCGTGGACGCGGGGAAGGACGCCGACCTCGCAGGAGATGGGGCGGATGCTGTGGAAATCGCGGCCGTCGGGCCGGACGCCGGAGAGGATCGCTTCGCGAGTGACCTGCTCTTCGACTTCGACAAAGATGGCGCGAATCTGCTTTTGCTTTTCCCGGGTCGCCAGGATGGTTTGATAGCTGGCGTTGGGATCGGTGACCGGGGGCGCCAATTCGGCGAGGAGATCGTCGAGAATCTGCTTGATGGAATCGGCGCGGTCGTCCTTGCCGGCCTTGCCCTTCACTTCGCGAATCTTGTCGGTGACGCGGGCGCGGATGGCATCGACGAACCCGGCGTCGGGATGGGTGATTTCGCCGACCTTCGGTTTGCCGGCCTTGGATTGCAGTTCCTCGATTATGCCGACGATTTCGATCACGGCATTGTGGCCGAACTCGATGGCGTCGGCGACGAGGTCCTCCTTCACCTCCCGGCCGCCAAGTTCGATCATGTTGACGAAATGCTTGGTACCGGCGACGACCAGATCCATCTCGCTGTATTCGAGCTGCTCGACGGTGGGATTGAGCACGAATTGGCCATCGACGCGCCCGACACGAACGTGCGCGGTCGGGGTGAGGAAGGGGATGTCGCTGATGGCGACGGCGGAGCTGGCGGCAATGCCGGAGAAGATGTCCGGATCGTTTTCGCCGTCGAAGGCCAGGACGTTGAGATGAATCTGCACCTCGTCCATGAACCCCTTGGGGAACAGGGGGCGAAGGGGCCGGTCGATGAGACGAGCGGTGAGGATTTCCTTGGTGGTCGGGCGTCCTTCGCGTTTCATGAAACCACCGGGGAATTTGCCGGCGGCGGCGCGGCGCTCGCGGTAATCGACCTGAAGCGGGAAAAAGTCGATCCCCTCGCGCGGAACGGCGCGGACGACCGCGCCGAAAACGACGGAATCGCCGTATTGGACCGTGACGGCGCCATCGGCGAGCTTGGCGTAGGTGCCGGTCTCGATGGCGAGCGTACGGCCGCCGATCTGCCGTTCAATTCGAATGGCTTGCATGAAAGATATCCCTTTTCAGCCCCGGTGGTGTATCGGTAGGCCACAGATGGACAGATCCAGGGAGGGAAGTTGTAAGTTGCAAGTTACAAGTGCAAGTTGGGAAAAAATGCGGCGTTGACCTGCATTCACTCTCACAACTTGAAACTCACAACTTGCACTTGCAACTTGCAACTTCCTTCCCCGGGTCTGTGCATCTGTGGCGAATCGTCTTGCCAGCCGGCCGCCGCGCCCGGGGCGTAAATGGCGCAGAGAAGGATGGCAAAGCAAACAAAAACGGGCACGGCGCCACGCCGTGCCCGATCATGATCATTTTCGCAGTCCCAGCCGGCCGATGATCTGCTGATATCGCGTGCGATCCTCGCGCGTCAGATATTTGAGCAATTGATTTCGGCGGCTGACGAGCTTGAGCAATCCGCGCCGGGACGAATGGTCCTTTTTATGCGCGTCGAAGTGTCCGCGAAGCTGGTTGATCCGCTCGGTCAGGAGCGCGATCTGCACTTCAGGGGAACCAGTGTCCTTTTCGTGGATCTTGTAATCAGTGACGATCTTCTGCTTCTGCTCAACGGACATTGACATTAGAAAAACTCCCAGACACCAGGTAAGCCAGGAAAAACGTCCGACCGTCGAACGCCCCGGCAAACCGGTCATAAAGGGTTCCGCCGCGAAAGGGTACGCCTCTCGCTGCCGCACCCGCGGCTATAGCGGAAAGTGGACAAAGAATAGACGGGCGACCGGCGCGGGTCAAGGGAAGGGTGGAAAAAGGCAGGGACGGGTAGTCTCCTAATTTGAACTCTTTTGGGTTGGCACCCTTGAATTACGCTTTGTCCAAAGGAGATTCAGAACGATAGCTACACCGTAAAAGCCGCAGGCGACCGTAACCGAATACCTGTCGATTCCTAGGTCGTGCATAATCCTCGCAACCGCAATGCCGACACCAATGCAGAAAACCCCAGTGCATAACGGGCTAAGTTTTTGTGGTGTTTTGACCGTGGCAACATTCTACCACCCGCGCACGAAAAAGCCGCCCGGAGACGGCAACTACGCCGACTTCCGCCGCGAAATGCGATGTGGTTGATTCGCGGAAAACGCATCAATTTTGCGATTGGCTTCGGAGTCAAATAACTCCTCGCCGCACACGTTGCAGCGGAGGAAATCCAAGTCGGGCACCTTGATCTGCCGGCGTTTGACGCGAAATACGACGGTGCCATGCGCTGGCTTCATCGCGCGTGAGCCGCAAGTTGGGCAGGTTCGCAAATGGATCATGATTCGCTCACTCCGACCGCTTGGCAGAGATCAAGACATAATAGGTCTCTATGCCGCTCTCAACAAGCAGTTTTCCCTTGGTGTAAACGACGGTTCCGGTAAGGGTAGTACCGTAAATGACATGAAGCATCTCGCGATGTTGCTTTGTCTTACGGCTGATCGACCGGATAGATTTGTAAATCGCGGTCGCGTTGATAATTGATTCGCGTACATCCTGTTCGGTAAGTCCGTCGCCCTGGCGTTCTTCGACCGCTGTGCGTGTAAAGACAACATGGCCCGCTATGACGGCGCGCTTGATGCGAACGAGCAGATCCATTGTTTAAAAATATTAGCCGGCCAGCGATCGCGTGCAAGCCAAGATTTCTCGTGGAAAACCAACAACAACGGAAGAATTGACCGTGATCTCGCGTTCGTGGGGTGTGCCCAAACTTTCGGGAGGCGGGCAACTCGGCCTTGAAGCAGGGGTTAACCGCCATGACGCGAAGACGCCAAGAAAGACGCGGAGAAATTTGCGGCGAAGGGCAGACAGATCAGTGCTTGGCAAGGCCACCCTCATCATTCTTCTTGGCGTCGTGGCGTGCTTGGCGGTTCTCCCGGATTTTTGGGCACACCCATGAAAAAGCATGTACTTCATATATATTTTGCAATGGGATTCGCCGTCAGGTAACATCACTGAGGATTCAAAATAAACCACGGCGGAGGAACCATGAAACAGGGATACAAAATTGCATGCGGCATCATTCTTCTGATGCTCGGCGCAACTGCGCCGGCTCAGACTCAGCCGAGCGACGACACCGACCTTGCGCCGGGCTTTAAGCTGAGAGCGAGCGGCGGAATCGACATCGGCGATATGTATGCCGAGGTCGTTCATTTCGATAGCAACTGGAAGGAAACCGAGGAGCACGACGTTTTCACGCCGACGGCCAAGCCGACGACGCAGCCAAGCTCCAGGATTCTTTCCGGCGCCTTCAAGACGCCCGGCGGCGAGTTTACGCTGACGGAGCAAATCGATGTCTCGGATCAAGGCGTGCATTTTTCAGCGGACATGTCCAGCGATCAGGGGATCGACAGCAAAGAGGTCGCGGTCGCGGTCAATCTGCCGGTGGCGATTTTCGGCGGAAAAGAGATCACGGTGGACGGCCAGGCCGTGAAACTGCCGCAGGATCCGGCGCCGCAAGATCAGCCACAGATTTTCCAGAACAGCGGCGCGCGGCAGATCGATCTTCCCACGCCGGACGGGACGCTGACCCTGACCGGGAATTTCGACATCTGGCTCCAGGACGACCGCCAATGGGGCGATCAGCGCTACGGTTTGCGTTTGCGCTTTTCGCCGGATTCCGGGCAGATTAAGGACAGCAAGATAGATTTGCAGATGAAGTGGAAGCCGGCGGAAAACAAATAGGGCAATGCGCCGATCGCTGGAGCTTCCCCACGGTTGGCGGGCGCGGAGGACGGATGAAACACGGATGTAAGATCGCCTGTGGGCTGGTTCTTATTATCTTGATCGCGACTTCATGGGCGCAGCAGCAGCCGAGCGAC